>NZ_CAJCKD010000023.1:0-60456 GCF_903970855.1 Curtobacterium sp. ME12 | reverse complement strand
CGGCACCACCGTCCACATCTCCGAGGACGCCGCCGGCCTGCTGAACAAGACCTTCGGCACCGACGCCGTCAAGCGCGGCCTCCTCGTCGGCACCGCCACCATCACCGCACAGATCAAGTAACACCTACCGCACCACACGAATAGTCGCTCCGCCGATCAGGGCGGAGCGGCTCTTCGTCGTTCGCGGTTCCGCCGGCGGTACTGCTCCTCCCAGTGGCCGAGCCTACGATCGAGCGAATGCCCGCTCCCCGCTCGACCCAGACCGACGACCGACCCGGGCCGGACGACTTCATCCGCGTCCGTGGTGCCCGTGAGAACAACCTGCGCGACGTCGACGTGGACATCCCCCGCGACCGGATCGTCGCGTTCACCGGCGTCTCCGGCTCCGGCAAGTCCTCGCTCGCCTTCGGCACCGTCTTCGCCGAGGCCCAGCGCCGGTTCCTGGAGTCCGTCGCCCCGTACGCGCGGCGGCTGATCGCGCAGGGGTCCACCCCGCACGTCGACTCGATCACCGGACTGCCGCCCGCCGTCGCCCTGCAGCAGCGTCGCGGCGCCCCGAGCTCCCGCTCCACCGTCGGCACCATGACCACGCTGTCGAACTCGATGCGCATGCTCTACTCGCGTGCCGGCACCTACCCGTCCGGCGCCGACCGGCTCGAGTCGGACTCCTTCTCGCCGAACACCGTCGCCGGCGCCTGCCCCCGGTGCCACGGCATCGGGACCGCGCACGAGGTCACCGAGGCATCGGCCGTGCACGATCCGTCGCTGAGCATCCGCGACGGCGCGATCACCGCCTGGCCCGGAGCGTGGCAGGGCAAGAACCTCCGCGACGTCACCGCCGTGCTCGGCTACGACATCGACCGCCCGTGGCGCGAGCTGTCCCGGGAGGACCGCGACTGGCTGCTCTTCACCGAGGAGCAGCCCGTCGTGCAGGTGCAGCCGAAGCGCGACCGCGTGGCGAAGCCCTACAAGGGCCGGTTCTGGAGCGCTCGCCAGTTCGTGCTGCACACCCTCGCCGACTCGCAGAGCGAGACCCAGCGCGGGAAGGTGCTGCAGTTCGTCGAGTCCGGCCCGTGCGCGCTCTGCGGCGGCACCGGCCTGACCCGAGCAGCCCTCGCCGTCACGATCGGCGGCCACTCGATCGCCGAGCTGAACGCGCTGCCGCTGACCGGCCTGGCCGACGTCCTGCGCCCGATCGCCGCGATCACGGACGCGGCAGCGGCGACGTCGCGGGCATCGTCCGGCGAGCACACCGAGGTCGCCGTGGCGATCTCCCGCGACCTGCTCACGCGCGTCGAGGTCCTGGTCGGCCTGGGTCTCGGGTACCTGGCGCTCGACCGCGCCACCCCGACGCTCTCCCCCGGCGAGAGCCAGCGGCTGCGGATCGCGACGCAGCTGCGCTCCGGCCTGTTCGGCGTCGTCTACGTGCTCGACGAACCGAGCGCCGGGCTGCACCCCGCCGATGCCGAGTCACTCGTCGACGTCCTGGACGACCTCCGCGCCGGCGGCAACAGCGTCTTCGTCGTCGAACACGACATGAGCATCGTGCGCCGAGCCGACTGGATCGTCGACGTCGGCCCCCGCGCGGGCACCGGCGGCGGCACCGTCCTGTACAGCGGACCGGTCGCCGGCCTGGCCGAGGTCGAGGCGTCGGTCACCCGGCGCTTCCTGGAGCCCCGGCAGCCGACCGCCGACCGAGCCGTCCGGACCCCCGTCGGCACGCTCGAGCTCCGCGACCTCACCCTGCACAACCTGCGAGGGCTCGACGTCGACCTGCCGCTCGGTGTCCTCACCGCGGTCACCGGGGTCAGCGGGTCCGGCAAGTCGTCGCTCGTCGGCGGCGTGCTGCCCGGCGTCGCGACGTCGCACCCACTCGTCGACCGCGTCGTGCAGGTCGACCAGAAGCCGATCGGCCGGACGCCCCGCTCGAACCTCGCCACCTACACCGGCCTGTTCGACGCGGTCCGAGCCGCCTTCGCCCAGACCGACGAGGCGAAGGCCCGGGGCTGGACCGCCGGACGGTTCTCGTTCAACGTCGCCGGCGGCCGGTGCGAGGTCTGCCAGGGCGAGGGATCGGTGTCCGTCGAACTCCTCTTCCTGCCGGGCAGCTGGGCAGCGTGTCCCGAGTGCCACGGCTCCCGCTACACCGCCGAGACGCTCGAGGTCCGGTGGAACGGGGCGTCCATCGCCGACGTCCTCGGTATGACCGTCGACGAAGCCGCACCGTTCCTGGCGTCCCTGCCCGCAGCCGGGCGCGGACTGGAGACCCTCCGCGAGGTCGGCCTCGGCTACCTGCGGCTCGGGCAGCCCGCTCCGGAGCTGTCCGGCGGTGAGGCGCAGCGCATCAAGCTCGCGACGGAGCTGCAGCGCGCACGGACCGGCCACACCCTGTACCTGCTCGACGAGCCCACCACCGGCCTGCACCCGGCCGACGTCGAGCTGCTGACCGCCCAGCTCGCGCGCCTGACCGACGCCGGCAACACCGTCGTCGTGGTCGAGCACGCGATGGACGTCGTCGCGAGCGCCGACCACGTCATCGACATGGGTCCCTCGGGCGGCGATGCCGGCGGCCGGGTCGTCGCCTCCGGTACGCCTGCCGAGGTCGCCGCCTCGACCGCCAGCCGGACCGCGCCCTACCTGCGGGACCAGCTCGGTCGATGATGCAGGAGTGCCCGCCAGGATCGCTCCTGGCGGGCACTCCGTGGCTGGCGCTGGTTACCGCTCGACCGCTTCGGGGGCGTCGTCACGGAAGAAGTCGCTGCCGCTGTGGGTGTAGCCGACCTCACCCGTCCGACGCCACTGCTTGCGGATGCGCTTGAAGGTGTTGATGCGTGCGGGTTCGACGTTCTCGTCGCTCGTGTAGGCGCTCATGGCTGATCTCCCTGTGTGATTGGCCGTGGTTCCTTGGCCCCCCGGAATGGAGGCTAGCGAGGGGCTCGGAGCCGGGTTCGCGATCGGTCCCGGAACGTCCGTGGAACGCAATTCCGGCCGTGCAGCGAGCCGGAACGCGCCCCTCCGGCACCTGGGGCCCACACGCCCCGAACGCGGATCCCCGCATGACCGGCTGCGATCATGGAGGCTCCGACCCGATCAGGAGGACGAGCGTGACCGCTGCGAACCGAGCCGTGATCACCGACGTGGGGGGCGACGTCACCGCCGACCTCGGCGATCGCTACGAAGCGGGTGCGCTGGTGGAGTGGGCGAGCGTCACGAAGACCGTGACCGCCGCCGCCGTGCTCGCCGTCCTCGCTGAACGGGACATCCCACGGGACACCCCCGCCCGGGACCTGTTGCCGGACGTCCCCGACGACGCCACCTACACGGTTGACGACCTGATCCGACACCGCTCGGACCTGCCCCGTGTGCACCAGGGCATGTCGGCCGGGATCGTCGGCGACCCGTACGCGACCGTGTCCGAGGCGGACGTCACGCGTGCGCTGCGGCAGACCCCGACCACACCGGGTGAGCGGGACTACTCCAACCTCGGCTACGCGGTGCTCGGTCGGCTGGTCGAGCACGTCACGCGGGAAGCGTGGTTCACGGTCGCCGAGCGGACGGTCCTGGCACCGCTCGGCATCACGAGCGCCACCCTCGACCCGGCACCCGAGCGACGAACCCTGCTCCGATCGTGGCGGGGCCGTCCACGTGAACCCTGGAGCGTCGGATCAGGTCCCTACGCACCAGCCGGCGGGACCTGGTCGACCATGTCCGACCTCCTGCGGTTCGGCGTGGGGATCGGACGCATCGAGCCGGACTTCCTGGCGTGGGAGCACCGCGACGGGCTGATCTGGCACAGCGGGCAGACACGGGACGCCGGCGTCTGCCTGCTCCGGCACGGTGACGTCACGATCGCGTCGCACGCCCTCGGCGCAGCACCCGGAGCCGCGGACCGGCTCGCCGTCCGTCGGCTCCGTGCCGTGGGGGTCGTCGCGTGAACGGCGGCACGCGAGCCGGCGATGTGCTGCAGGCGGCCGTGGAGGGCTCCCGACAGAACTCGTTCAGGCGTCTGGCCAGGACGACGGCGGCATTGGCTCTGGCCGCGATGGGCGGCGCGAGTGAGGACTTCCTGCCGGGCTTCGACCTGGTCGTCCGCCGTCGTGACGACGGCGCGGAGGTCCTCCGGACACGAGCCGGAGACGCGGATCAGGCCGAGCGACTCCTCGAGACCGTGGAACGAGACCTGGACGAGAAGGACGTCACGACGTTCGTCAGCGAGTGGCGCGTCGTCGAGCGCTGACGGAGCGGGTGGGCGGACGCACGCGACCAGGCGGGGACGGACGGGAGGCCCGGATCACCGCCGGCAGACCGGCGGCGGCGAGTCGCGCCTCCAGGCCGGAGAGCGGGGCGGGCTCAGGAACGCAGGCCGAGCACCAGGTCGTGGACCACGCGCGCTGCGCGCGCCGCCGCGTCGTCCAGGTGCTCGCGGAACTCGGCGCCGTCCGGCGCGCAGAGGTCGCTGATGCACCGGACCGACACGAACGGCATGTCGTGCACGTGGGCGAACTGCGCGATCGCTGCCGACTCCATGTCGACCGCAGCCACCTCGGGGAACGCGACACGGAGTGCGCGGGCACGGCCCTCGGTCACGAAGACCTCGCTCGAGCCGATCGTCGCCGACCGCAGCGGCCACGCGATCTCGGCGCCCATCGCCAGCTCGACGAGCCGGGCGTCCGGCGCGTAGCCGGTCGGCATGCCGGGGACCTGGCCCAGGGCGTAGCCGAACGCGGTGGCGTCGGCGTTGAGGTTGACGTACCGGTCACCGACCACGACGTCACCGATGGCGACGCCGTGCATGAGCCCGCCGGCGGTCCCGACGCTGATGACCGGGATGCCCGGGCCGAAGTCGTGGAAGCCGTGGGCGACGGCGGCCGTGGCGTTCGTGAAGCCGATGCCGCTGCGGCGCACGACGACCGTGGCGCCGCCGATGTCGAGCAGCTGGTGCGGGTCGTGGCCACCGACGGGGCCGTCGAGGACGGGGACACCGCCGAAGAGGTCGGCGAAGGCCGAGACCTCTTCGCTCATGGCCGCGATGATGATCGCGACGGGTTGCTGCTGCACTGACCGATCCTCCCACGCCGGGCGCGCGCGGACGTGCAGGTCGGGTCGTCGCGGTCGCTACCGGCGGGGGTCCTGGCGGGCCAGCTCGTCGGCGACGAAGGCGGCGAGCGCGTCGGCGCCGAAGTGGTCGTCGGCGGTGATGGTGACGACGGTGCCGGTGCCGGAGTCGGAGTTCGCCGCGGGCTCGTCGAACAGCAGCATCTGGCCGTACGCGCCGTGCAGCCGCCAGAGTCGGCCGGGGCCACCCCACCCGGCCATCGCGTACCGCTCGTAGCCGGGGCCCGTGCCCTCGCGCTCCACCCAGTCGGTGTGCATCGCGTCGCACCACCGCGCGCCGACGATCCGCTGTCCGTCGACGACCCCGCGGTCGCGGATCAGGCGTCCGATGCGGGCGAGCTCCTCGGTGCGGAGCGCCAGCCCCTCGCCGCCGGCGACGAACCCGTTCGGGCAGCGTTGCCACTCGACGTCCTGGATGCCGAGCGGGGCGAACAGCCGCTCGGTGACGAACGCGCCGACGTCACCGACCCGGGTCTCGAGCACGCGCATCGCGGTGTAGGTGCTGGCGTTCGCGTACTGGAACACCCGGCCGCGGGACGGTCGCCGCAGGAACTCGGCGGCCAGGTCCGGCCAGTCCGTCAGCTCGGAGGCCGACCACGGCATGTCGATGCCACTCGTCATGGTGAGCAGGTGCCGGAGGGTGACCCGGTCGACGCCGGGGCCGAGAGCGAGGCCGCTGCCGGCCAGGTACGTCGCGATCGGTTCCTCGAGGTCGACCAGGCCGTCGTCGGCGGCGATGCCGGCGGCCAGGACGCAGATGCCCTTGGCGGCGGAGTGGACCTCGCGCCGGACGTCGGGGGTCCAGCGGTGCTCGGCGACGTCGTCCGCGGTGCCGTCGGTGCCCGGCGCCGCAGTCCGCGTGCGCACGTGGATGCCGTGTGCGGCGAACCCCGTCGCGTCGATGTGCCGGACGACGGCGTCGAGGATGGTCGCGGCGGTGTGCACAACCCCATCCTCTCGTGGCCGGGCGGCTGCGGGGACGGGCAGGGGCCGCCGCGTACCGTCGGCTCGTGTCCGACGAACAGCCCCGCCGCCCCGATCCCACCCGCGTCGGCGACCAGCCCGCGCTCCGGACGGCGTCGGGCTCGAACTGGCTCGTGTGGGGAGCCGTCACGGCCGTCATCGTCGCCGCGGTGATGGTGCTCATGGCGATCCGAGCACCGGCGATCGGCTGGCCGGCGCTGGTGCTCGTCGTCGTGTTGTTCGTGGCGATGGTCGTGGTGCGGACGGCCGTCCGGCCGCAGCGTGCCCGACTCGTCACCCTGGCCGCACTCGACCTCGGCATCGTGGCCGTCGGCCTGGTGGCGACCCTGGCGGTCCTGTACTCGACGCCGGCGGGCTGAGCGCCCGCGCGACTGAGCGCCCCAGCACCTCAGCGCCGGACGAGCACCCCGGCGACGAGTCGGAGCAGCAGGGCGACCACACCGACCGCGGCGATCCCGACCGACACGACCGTCGCCATCAGCATTCGAAGGCCGTCCGGCACGGCCGTCTCGTCGGACGCGGGGAGGAACGCCGACGCGACGAACACGCATCCCGCGGCGATCAGGAACAACACCCCGATGATCGTCACGGCCCGCAGCGCGGTCGGCACCGGTTCGTGGTCACCAGGACGAGCCGGACGGGCCCGGGCCCCCTCGGTCTCCCAGTCCGCCGGTTCCGTCATGGTGGTCCCCCTTCGTCGGAACGATCGTAGGTCCCGGCCCGGGCGGCACGGGCGCCGGTGCGGCCCGAGGCGGCCGCAGCGGTCGCGACGACGGACGGGAGGCGCGTCACGGGCCCTCCCCGCGCCTCCAGTCCGACGCCGGTCGCGACCAGTGCACGTGGCCGGCTACGCGCTGTCGGTCACCGTCGGCTGCGCCTGCCGCAGCCCGGTGACCAGGAGCGTCACGATCGTCCGGACGTCGTAGTCGGGGTCCTCGGGGCTCCACGCCACCAGGTCCCCGACGGCCCGGAGCAGCTGGTAGGGCGGGGTCGGCGCCGCCACCTCGCCGGACTCCCGCGCGGCGTCGAGCAGCCGTCCGAGCACGGGCACGAGCTCGTCGACGAACAGGGTGTGCAGCGCCGTGAACCCGTCGGCGTCGCCCTCCCAGACGCGCGCCAGGCCGTGCTTGGTGCCGAGGAAGTCGACGAACTGGTGCACCCAGCGCAGCAGGGCGGCGAACGGTGTCGGCTCGGAGTCGAGCAGCGCCGGCCCCGCGTCGACCAGGGCCTCGATCTGGTGCCGGTAGACGGCGACGACCAGGTCCGAACGGGTCGGGAAGTGCCGGTAGAGCGTGCCCACCCCGACACCGGCGGCGGCGGCGACCTCGCGCACCGGTGCGCCGACGCCCGAGGCCGTGAAGACCGCGGCAGCGGCGTCGAGGATCGTGCGCTCGTTGCGCTCGACGTCGCGACGGCGACGCGGCACGGGGTCGGTCGACGGGGTGCTCATGCATCGATCATCGCACGACACCGACGGGATACGGAACAGCGCTCCGCTTTCTTTTGCGATCCGGATCGTTGTTCCGTATCGTTCCGGAACGTCGCTCCGTTTCAGACGACAGTCGCTCCATCCGCGGGCGACACGGCATCCCGGAAAGGCCCCACATGGCACCCACAGCACCCCGACCACAGGTCATCAGCGTGCGACCCGTCACGCTCTCCGCCCCTTCGCGCGGTCAGGACCTCGAGGTCCGCATCACCGCACCGACGACCGGCACGGACCTGCCCGTCATCGTCTTCGCCCACGGCTTCGGCCAGTCCATGACCGGCGGCGACCCGCTGGTCGACCACTGGACCGCGAACGGCTTCGTCGTCGTCCAGCCGACGTTCCTCGACGCGAAGGCCTACGGACTGACGCTCGACGACCCGCGGTACCCGACCATCTGGCAGACACGGGTCGACGACCTCGAGCGGGTGCTCGACGACCTCGACCAGATCATCGACGCGGTCCCCGGCCTCACCGGACGCGTCGACACCGCGCGCATCGCGGCGGTCGGACACTCGTGGGGCGGACAGTCCGTGGGCATGCTGCTCGGGGCCCGCGTCCTGGACGCCGACGGACGGCCGGGTGAGGACCGCACCGACCACCGCCTGCGTGCCGGGGTCCTGCTGTCCACCACGGGGATCGCGCGCGGCGACCTCGTGCCGTTCGCGCAGGAGCACTTCGCGTTCATGAGCCCCGACTTCAGCCGACTGCACACCCCGTCGCTCGTCGTCGCCGGCGATCACGACCAGTCCCAGCTCTCGACGCGAGGCCCGGACTGGTTCACCGACGTCTACCACCTGAGCCCCGGTGCGCGGCACCTGGTGACCGTCCACGGCGGGGAGCACCTGCTCGGCGGGATCCAGGACTACGAGTCGACCGCCACCACGGACGAGAGCCCCGAACGTGTGGACCTCGTCCGCCGCACCACGACGGCGTTCCTCCGCACCGAGCTCGGCCTCGACCCCGACGCGTGGTCGGCGATCGTCGACGCCGTCGGCCCTGCTGCCGCCGTCGGCCCTGCTGCCGCCGTCGGCCACATCGAATCGAAGGAGCACCACTCGTGATCACCGACCAGCACCCCCTGCCCACTCCGTTCACCGCCGCGTCCACCGCCGCCGACGTCCTGCACGGCATCGACCTGACCGGCCGGAACGTCGTCGTGACCGGCGGACACAGCCGGCTCGGACGCGAGACCAGCCGCGCCCTCGCGGCGGTCGGCGCCGACGTCACCGTCGCGTCCCGTGACGTCGACCGGGCATCGGCAGCCGTCGCCGACATCCCGGGCATCCACGTCGAGGCCCTCGACCTCACCGACCCGGCGTCGGTCGATGCCTTCGCCACGCGCTGGTCGGCCTCCGGCCGCCCGCTGCACATCCTCGTGAACAGTGCCGCGATGCTCTTCACCCCGGACCGCCGGCTCGACGGGCGCGGCAACGAGCTGGCGTTCTCGACGACGCACCTCGGGCACTTCCAGCTCACGCGGGCGCTCCTCCCCGCCCTCCTGGAGGCCCGTGGTGCGCGGGTCCTGACCGTCACCTCCGGCGCTGCCCGGTTCGGCGAGATCCGGTGGGACGACCTGACGTTCGCCCGCGGGTACGACCCGGTCACCGCCTACGGGCAGTCGAAGCGGGCGAACGTCCTGTTCACGGTGGAGCTCGACAGCCGGTACGCCGACCAGGGCATCCGTGCTTTCGCCGCGCACCCGGGCGTCATCATCGGGCCCGGCCCCCACGACCCGACGGTGCTCGCGTCGTACCGCGAGCAGGGGCTGGTCGACGACCACGGGGTGACCGTCATCGACCCCGAGGTCGGCAAGAAGACCGTCGAGCAGGGCGCAGCGACGCTCGTGTTCGGTGCCGCGAGCCCGCTGCTCGACGGCGTCGGCGGGGTCTACCTGAAGGACAGCGACGTCGCCGTGATCGACGACCGGGTCCTACCCCTCACCGCGGACCGCATCCCGTCGGACGCGAACTCGGCGATGCTCGACGCCGACGATGCCCGGCGACTGTGGGAGGTCAGCGAGGGACTCCTGGCCTGATCGTGGTCGGCCGGGGGCCTCGTCTGCTCATCGTCCTCGTCGTCCTCGCTACTGTGTGACGGTGCTGACCGTGCGGATCGAGAGCCCCCGGCAGGACGACGTCCTGCACCTGCTGCAGCAGGGCGACGACTACGGACTGAGCCTCTACGCGGCCGAGAACTACCACGCCCTGGACGTCGACGACCTGGACCGGCCCGACGTCACGTTCCTGGTGGCGCGCGAGGACGGTACCGCCCTCGGCACGGTGGCGCTCGTCGACGCCGGTGACGGCACCGGCGAGGTCAAACGCATGTTCGTGAGCGACGCCGCGCGCGGGCTCGGCGTGGGGACGCGGCTGCTCGACGCCCTGCACGACCGCGCCCGTGCGGTCGGCATCGGGACCGTCCGGCTCGAGACCGGCCTGCCGCAGGCCGCGGCCATCGCGCTGTACCGGAAGGCCGGGTACGCGGACATCCCGCGGTTCGGCCCGTACGTCGACGACCCGACGAGCGTGTGCATGGAGCGGCAGCTCGGCTGATCGGCGCGCAGCAGCTCGTCTGATCGGCCCTCGGTCCCGACGTAGGATCGCGTGTGAGCTCCGAGCACCCCGAACCCAGCGGCATCGACCCCGACGACCTGAGCGTCGCGCTCCGGGTGCTCGAGCAGCTGCCGTCGATCGACGAGACGCATCCGGACTTCATCCGGGTCCGCCAGGCCACCGCGAAGATGTTCAAGGCGGTCAAGCGTGCGCACCGTCTCGAGAAGCGCAGCGTCATCGCCGAGGCCGACCGCCGGGTGATCGCCGCCACCGCCACAGGTGCCGCCGACCGGATCGACGACGAGACCCGCGGCGTCCCGATCAGCACCTCGACCGCGTCGACGACCGCCGGCACGCTGCTGAAATCGCGGCCCTGCTACATGTGCAAGCAGCACTACACGGTCGTCGACGCGTTCTACCACCAGCTCTGCCCGGCGTGCGCCCGCATGAGCCACGCGAAGCGCGACGCCCGGACGGACCTGACCGGCAAGCGGGCGCTGCTCACCGGTGGCCGCGCGAAGATCGGCATGTACATCGCCCTCCGGCTGCTACGCGACGGCGCCCACACCACCATCACCACGCGGTTCCCCCGCGACGCCGTACGCCGGTTCGCGAGCCTGCCCGACGCCGCCGACTGGATGGACCGGTTGAAGGTCGTCGGCATCGACCTGCGCGACCCTGCCCAGGTGATCGGGCTCGCCGAGGACGTCGCCGCATCCGGTCCCCTCGACATCCTGATCAACAACGCGACGCAGACCGTGCGCCGGTCGACCGGGGCCTACCAGCCGCTGGTCGACGCGGAACTCGCGCCCCTGCCCGACGGACCGCTGCCCGAACTCGTCACCTTCGGGCACACGAACGACCAGCACCCGCTGGCGCTCGCCCGCTCGGTGGCCGCGCACCCGATCCTCGCGGCCGCCGCAGCCCGAGCCGACGAACTGACGGAACAGGCGATGGCACCGGGATCGAGCTCGCTCGAACGGCTCGCCCTGGGCACCGCGATCGACGCCGGCGGCCTGGTCCCCGACCTGCACGACGAGAACTCATGGACGCAAGCCGTCGACGAGGTCGACCCGCTCGAGATGCTCGAGGTCCAGCTGGCCAACACCACGGCACCGTTCATCCTGATCTCGAAGCTCCGCCCCGCGATGGCCGCGAGCACGGGACGCCGCACCTACGTGGTGAACGTCAGTGCCATGGAAGGCGTGTTCGGCCGCGCCTACAAGGGGCCGGGACACCCGCACACGAACATGGCGAAGGCCGCCGTGAACATGCTCACCCGCACGAGTGCACAGGAGATGTTCGAGACCGACGACATCCTGATGACGAGCGTCGACACCGGCTGGATCACCGACGAACGGCCGCACCCCACGAAGGTCCGGCTCGCGGAAGAGGGCTTCCACGCGCCGCTCGACCTGGTCGACGGGGCGGCCCGCGTCTACGACCCGATCGTCCGGGGCGAAGCGGGCGAGGACGTGTTCGGCGTCTTCCTGAAGGACTACGCGCCGAGCTCGTGGTGACGAACGGCTGACCGGACCGGTCCCGTCAGCGCTCGGGCCCGGCCGTCTCCTGCGGCAGGACCGCGGCGAACCGCAGCAGGAAGTCCCGCACCACCGTCAGCGTGGCGTCGTCGTACGAAGCGAGCGCCTCGTCCAGTTCCGCGGCGCGTGCCCCGAGGAACCCGCTACTGCGCTCTCGGGTCAGCTCGGTGACGCGGAGGGTGACGATCCGGCGGTCCGTGCTCTCACGGCTCCGCTCGATCAACCCGCGCTCCTCGAGTCGGTTGACCAACGCGTTCGCCGCACCCGAGGTCATCCCGATCCGCCGGGCGAGACGCGTGCCGGTCATCGGCTCGCCCTCGTTCTCGGCCCAGAGGATCTCCCCCAGCGCGACGCCGTCCGACGTCGGCAGCTCCATCCACGCCGCGAAGTGCAACGCCGACTCCTGGTACCGGACGGCGTAGTGGCGGAGCGCCTCGAGGGTCTGGGAGCGCAGGTCGGTCATGCGACCGATTCTCCCGCGTTCGGTGCCCCCTGCAGTGTCGGGTAGTGCGGCAGGACGGGGACGTGCTTCTCGCTCGTCAGCAGGTACTTCTGGGCGAAACCGCGGACCGGACCGAGGGACGCAACCCGGAACACCGTCCGCATCGCGCGGACTCCGGTCGTCGACGACGGGTGCAGCAGGCGTGCACCGCCGCGGGGCAGGCCCTGGGCGCTGTCGGCGTACCCGCGGAGCAGGTCCTCGTAGCGCGCGAAGGCGTCCGCGATCGCGAAGCCCGTGCCGGGCTCGATCGTCCGCGCCAGCTCCCCGGCCAGGATGTGTGCGCCGACCAGTGACAGCGTGGTGCCCATGCCGGTCGGCCCGGAGCCCCAGGCAGCGTCACCGAGCAGGGCGATCCGGCCCTTGCTCCACCGCGACACGACGACCTGCTCCATCCGCTGCGTGTAGAACTCGTCGGGCCGCTCGGTGAACCCGTCGAGGATCCGCTCGGTCTGCCACCCCGCTCCCCGGAAGCGCTCGCGCAGGATCCGCAGCTGCACGTCGACGGGGAGCTGCTCGAAGCCCATCGGCTCCGACTCGAACGACATGCTCGCCCGGATCGTCCCCTCGTTGTCCGGGCGGATCGACGCCACACGTCCACGCGGTGCCGTGTACCAGTCCCAGTGGTCGGTGTCGCTGCTGATCCGGTCGATGGTGCCGTAGGTGATGCTGACGCCGAAGTCGCGGTACTCGGTCTCGTCGGCGAACAGGATCCGGCGGCTCCGCGAGCTCCTGCCCTCGGCGACGACGACCAGGTCGAACCGCTCCGGAGCGCCGCTGTCGTACCGGACGTCCACCCCGGTGTCGTCCTGCTCGGCTCCGGTGATGAAGTCCCCGTAGCGGCGCTCGATCGTGTCCGGCAACGCATCGACGAGGATCCCGGCGAACGTCCCGCGCAGGATCTCGATCTCGGCGGTCGGGCCGTCCTGCCCCTCGGCCTTCGGGAACGTGGCGTACGGGGTGCCGTGCTCGTCCACGTACCGGGTACCCGCTTCGCCGGTGAGGTGCCGCATGACGGTCCCGCGCAGGCCCATCCGCTCGAGGACCTCACGCCCGAGGCCCCGGACGTCGATGTTCTGGCCGGTGGTCCGCTGCTCCGGTGACCGCTCGAGCAGTGTGACGTCGAACCCCGAGCGGTCGAGTCCCCACGCGAGTGCAGGGCCGGCGATGCTCGCTCCGGTGATCAGGACGCGCGGGCGGTGGTGTGGCGTGGTCGCCATGAGTGGTCCTC
Organism: Curtobacterium sp. ME12; assembly: GCF_903970855.1. Lineage (NCBI taxonomy): Bacteria > Bacillati > Actinomycetota > Actinomycetes > Micrococcales > Microbacteriaceae > Curtobacterium > Curtobacterium sp. ME12. The sequence goes on along the minus strand of NZ_CAJCKD010000023.1, from coordinate 47,045 downwards.
TGCTCGTGGGGCGGCAAGTACCGCCCGATGACGAGTATACCTTCACTGTGATATCTCTTCGCAGAGAAGACAATTGACCTGGGAGACGTCGCCTCGAGACGGGGGCCGACCGCCTCCTCAGGCTGGGAGCTGCCGCCCCGTGACCCTCGACGCGCCATCGACGAATTGTTCGAAGCGTGCACGAGCCGACAGGTCCCCGCCGATGTCGAGGTGCGTCGGAACGGTTCCCCGCTCGTCGGACACCATGAGCTCGGCGTCGCCCGAATCCCGTACGAGCAAGTCGTGGGCGACCAGATCGGACACCACCAACAGGTGGGTGCTTCGGTTGTCCCGGTCCTCGGGGGAGCGCCGCAGCTCGGTGGTCACGGCGTCGGCCTCGAGCTGCGCCATCAGGAGCGAACCCCAGCGGTGGAAGTCTTCCGAGATCGACACTGCGCGCACCCCTCCTGCTCCTACGGCGACAGAGGAGCCCGCTTCCCCGCTCCGCCTCCAGGATTCGAACCCGGACCTAACGGCACCAAAGGCCGTCGTGCTGCCATTACACCAAGGCGGAACGCACCCGCAGGTGCTCCTCCATCCTCCCACGACCGACGAGGCTGGCTGTCCGCTCCGGGTTCGGCCAAGATGGAGGGATGCCGCATGAGGACGAGGTCGATCGCATCGTCGCGGCGTGGGGTCGTGAGCGCGCCGACCTCGACTTCGGCCCGCTCGAGGTGCTGTCCCGGGTGGATCGGCTCGCCCGACACCTGGACCGCGCCCGGCGGACGGCGTTCGACGCGAGCGACATGGAACCGTGGGAGTTCGACGTGCTGTCCGCCCTGCGGCGAGCGGGTGAGCCGTACGAGCTGAGCCCGAAGACCCTGCTGCAGCAGACCCTGGTGTCGAGCGGCACGATGACGAATCGGGTGGACCGCCTGGCAGCCCGGGGCTTCGTGGGCCGACGGACCGACCCGAAGGACGGCCGCGGCATCCTCGTCTCGCTGACGAGCAAGGGTCGGGTGGCCGTGGACGCGGCGATCGCGGACCTGTTGTCTGCCGAGCGGGACATCCTGTCGGGGGTGTCCGCCGAAGAGCAGGGCCAGTTGGCCGGGCTGCTCCGCCGACTCATCCTGGGTCTCGGGGACTGACCGAAAGCGTGGCACGGGCCGAGCGGCCCCGGCGTAGCGTGCGGCGCATGCACGCCATCACCCTCGCCGTCGCCGACGTCGCTCGATCGGCCGAGTTCTACCGCGCCCTGCTCGGCGTCGAGGGCAGCGGCGTCATCGGCACCGAATACCCCGCCACCGAGACGCAGGCCGGCGGCACCACGGCGATGTTCACCCTCGACGACGGCCTGATCGTCAGCGTCTACGGCCGGGACGACATGGCGAAGGACTCCGGCGTGCAGCTGGCCACGGCGCCGAGCAGCACGATCGGGCACTTCACGGGCAGTCAGACCGAGGCCGAGGCGTTCCTCGAGCGAGCGCAGGCAGCGGGCGCAACGATGCCCGAACCGCCGTACACACGCCCGTGGGGCATGTGGTCCGGCTTCTTCCAGGACCCGGACGGGCACCTGTGGGAGGTCGTGGCGAACCCCGGCGGCGGGGCGCCCGAGGACGCCACACCGGTGGACAGCGGCCAGGGCGCGGTCGACCCCGCGTCCGTCGAGTAGACCGGCTCAGACCCCGAGCAGCTCCGCGACCTCGAGCCAGCGCTCCTCGAGCTGCTCGACCTCGGCCTCGAGCGCAGCGAGCTTCGACTGCAGTTCGCCGAGCCCGGCGTAGTCGGACTGGTCGTGCGTCGCGAACTGGTCGAGCAGCTTCTTGCGGTCCGCGCCGACCTTCGCGATCTTCCGGTCGAGCGCCGACATCTCCTTCTCGGCCGTGCGACGCTCCGCGCCCGACAGCGACGACGCGGCAGACCCGGAACCGGACGTCGATGCACTGGACCCGGCCACGGCACCGGCCGAGCCGGTCCCGCCGACGGTGTCGGGCCTCCCGGCAGACGCGGCGGCAGCCGCAGAGGCGGTCCCGCCACCGGTGCCGGCCTCGCGCAGCCGCATGTACTCGTCGACGCCCCCGGGCAGGTGGCGCAGGTGCCCGCCGAGCACGGCGTACTGCTGGTCGGTGACGCGCTCGAGCAGGTACCGGTCGTGGCTGACGACCAGCAGGGTGCCGGGCCAGGTGTCGAGCAGGTCCTCCATCGCGGCGAGCATGTCGGTGTCGAGGTCGTTGGTGGGCTCGTCGAGGATGAGCACGTTCGGCTCGTCGAGCAGGATGAGCATGAGCTGCAGGCGCCGCTTCTGCCCACCGGACAGGTCCTTGACCGGCGTGGAGAGCTGCTCCGAGGTGAAGCCGAGCCGCTCGAGCAGCTGCGACGGCGTCATCTCCTTGCCGTCGGCGACGTAGCTCGTCTTCTTGCGCGCCACGACCTCGCGCACGCGGTCGTCGGCGAACTGCTGCAGGTCGGCGAGCTGCTGGTCGAGCACCGCCACCTGCACGGTCTTGCCGGTCTTCACCCGCCCGCTCGTCGGCTGCAGCCGACCCGAGACCAGGTTGAGGAGCGTCGACTTGCCGGCGCCGTTCGGGCCGAGGATGCCGGTCCGCTCCCCCGGGGCGATGCGCCACTCGATGCGGTCGAGGATCTGCGTGCCGTCGAACGAGACGCTCACGTCGAGCAGGTCGACGACGTCCTTGCCGAGGCGTGCGGTCGCCGTCCGGGACAGCGCGACCGTGTCGCGGATGGGCGGGACGTCGTCGATCAGGGCGTTCGCCGCGTCGATGCGGAACTTCGGCTTGCTCGTGCGGGCCGGGGCGCCGCGGCGCAGCCACGCGAGCTCCTTGCGGGCCAGGTTCTGCCGGCGCTGCTCGATCGTGGCCGCCTGCCGGTCACGCTCGACGCGCTGCAGGATGTACGCGGCGTAGCCGCCCTCGAAGGGGTCGACGACCCCGTCGTGGACCTCCCACGTGTCGGTCGACACGGCATCGAGGAACCACCGGTCGTGCGTCACGACGACCATGCCGCCCTGGTTCGACGACCAGCGGCGGTTGATGTGCCCGGCGAGCCACTCGATGCCCTCGACGTCCAGGTGGTTGGTCGGCTCGTCCAGGAACAGGACGTCCCAGTCGCCGACCAGCAGCCGCGCGAGCGCAACACGACGACGCTGCCCACCGGACAGGTCGTCGACGCTGACGTCCCACGGGATGTCGGAGACCAGCCCACCGATGATGTCGCGGATCTTCGGGTCACCGGCCCACTCGTGCTCCTCGAGGTCGCCGACGACGGTGCTGCCGACGGTCGCGCCCTCGGGCAGGATGTCGCGCTGGTCCAGGTAGCCGATGGTCAGCCCGCGGCGGTGCGTGACGCGGCCGCCGTCCGGCTCGAGGCGCTGCGACAGCAGTGCAAGGAGGGTCGACTTGCCGTCGCCGTTCCGACCGACCACGCCGATCCGGTCACCCTCGTCGATGCCGAGGGTGACGTTGTCGAAGACGACCTTGGTGGGGAACTCGAGATGCAGGTTCTCGGCGCCGAGGAGATGTGCCACCCGTCAAGGGTAGGTGGCGCGGCGGGGTGGTGGGTGCGGGGCGGGTGGTCGGGTGCGTTCGGCTGACGCGTGGCGGGCTCGTCGCACGGTGCGCGCTTGTTCGAGTGGTGCGAGGTTGCCCGCTCGGTGCGAGCCTGTAGCGGCACACGGAGCGCGCAACCTCGCACCAGTCGACAGAGGGCGCACGGTGCGTCGACCCGCCGACGTCGGCCTGGAGGCCCGGGTCAGCTCGCGGGGGTCGGCTCGGCTCCGGCGCGGGGCTCGGTCTCCTGCAGGAACGCGCGCCACTGCTTCCGGTAGCGCAGCGTCAGGACGAGGACCGTGACGAAGAACACCGATGCGACGATCTGGAGCAGGGAGGACGGCGCCCACTCGTGGTCGAAGAGGTTCGCGGCCCAGAGCAGCACGAATCCCGGTGCGAGCACCACGGTGAACGCCGACTGCTGCAGACGGTTGTCCGCGATGGACCGGAGCTCCTCGACGTGATCAGCCGGGAACGCCGCACGACCCTGGATCATCCTGTCGATCCACTGCCGCTCGCGTCGCGGCACACCGCTGGTCGGGGTTGACCACGCCTGCGGTGCACCCTGCCGGAGGTACCGCACGAACCCGATGACCCAGGCGACCAGCGCCCCGGCCGTCAGGACCGATCCGACGGTCGACGGCCAGCCAGATCGCATCTCCCCCGTCAGATCGTCGACGTGTGCGCCGGCGACGCCACCGAAGACGAAACCGAGAACCATGCAGAGGCCGGCGCTGACGACGACCACCACGGCCCAGCGCTGCCGGTTCATCCGCACCTTCGGGCGCGGTCGTCCAGCGATGTTGTCGGCGACGAGGGACCAGGTCTCCTCGGAGACCCTGACGTCGGCCGCGTTCTCCGCAGCCGGCACAGGCACGGTCAGCTCGCGGGGGCGGTGTCGCCCTCGCCCGCGGCTTCCTTCGCGCGCTTCAGGCGGGCCTGCGCCTCCCAGTACTCGATCTCGCGCTCGAGCTCGGCGAGCTCCTGCTCGGTGCCGGTCACGCGCTTCGTGCCGTGGGCGCTGCGGGCCTCGCCGAGGGTGGCGTAGCGGTCCTCGTGGCGGGTGGGCTCGATGTAGCGACCGTGGTTCCGTTCGCCCGGAGCCCAGTCGTGCCCGATGGCGAACCAGACGATGCTGCCGACGACGGGGACCAGGATCACGAGGATCACCCACGCGATCTTCGGCAGGCCGCGGATCTGGTCATCCGTCTTCGTCAGGATGTCGATCAGGGCGAAGACCAACAGGATGACGGTGATCCCGGGCAGCAAGACGCTCATGTTCGCGATTCTATGGACCCGCTTGGAGTCTCACCATTCCCCGAACGAGCGTCGTGGTTGCGAAGGTGCACAGGGTGGGCGTCGAGGTACCGACGGGCGAGCACGACGGAACGTGCCGTCAAGGCGAACTGCCCCGCGGCGGCGATACCACCCGCCAGGTAGACGGGCCAGAACGTGAACCCGGAGAACGCAACCGCCGCCCAAACGACGACGAGCCCCACGGTCAGCTGGAGGCCGGTGCCGTCGGCGAGTTCGACGGCTCGAGCTCGAACGATCGCCAGCCGGTCGGCGGGGGCAGCGCGCCGCCCGGTCGCAGCCGCGGTCACCGCGCGCTGCTCGTGTTGCTGCAACGGCGCGAGCACCGGCGCAGGACGAGCTGCCACCCCGTTCCGTCTCCGGCGGATGCCGACCTGCACGGCTTCACCGAGACCGGCCCCGAAACCCAGTGCGGCGACCGCCGCCGAGAGTGCGAAGCGCGCGTCGGAGCCGGCGGGCAGGACGATCGCCCCGACGCCGAGCACGACCAACACCAGCACGATCGCCAGGACGAACCAACGGACCTGCAGGAGCGCACCCGGGGGCTTCGCCGAGACGGCGCGAGCGCGGTCCTCGGACTCGGCCCACCGGCGTTCCACCGCTGTCAGTTCGGCGTTGGACCGTTCGGCAGATGTCACAGCGCCGCGACCCACTCGTCCGTCCCGTCGGTGAACCGCTGGTGCTTCCAGATCGGCACGCGCTCCTTCACCCGGTCGACCAGGGCACCGCACGCGGCGAACGCCTGCGCACGGTGCGACGACGACACCGCTGCAGCGAGCGCGACGTCCCCGATGCCGAGCGCCCCGACCCGGTGCAGCACGGCGATCCGGACGTCGGGGTGGTCCTCGGCGATGGTCCGGGCGACCTCGGCGATGACCTCGCCGGCGCTGGGGTGCCGCTCGTAGTCGAGCGCGGTGACGCCCTTGCCACCGTCGTGGTCTCGGACGATGCCGGCGAAGGTCACCACGGCGCCGTCCTGTTCGGTGGCCACCACGGCTGCGACTTCGTCGACGCTGATGTCGCGGTCGACGACGTCGGCGAGCACGACCCGTGCGGCGGTCTCAGTGCTGCTCACGAGGCGCTCCGCGGGGCGTGGCCCTCGCCGTGCACCTGCGCGAGCACGTGTTCGACCAGCCCGTCGAGCACGGCCAGCCCGTCCGCCACCCCGCCGCGCGACCCGGGCAGGGTGACGAGCAGGGATCCGCCGCTGCTGATGCCGGCGATGCCGCGGCTCAACAGTGCGGTCGGACCGGCCCCCACGAGCCCGCGACGACGGACCTCTTCGAGGAGACCGGGTAACTCCAGGTCGATGAGGGGCGCGACGGCCTCGGGCGTCCGGTCGGTCGGGGTGACGCCGGTGCCCCCGGTCGTGATGACGATCCGGGCCCCGGCCAGCAGTTCGGCGGTGACGGTCTCGGTGATCGCCCCGCCGTCGGGGACGATCACGGGCTCGGCGACGGTGAAGTCCCGCTCGCGCAGCCAGTCGGCGATGACGGGTCCGGTGCGGTCGAGCGCGGCATCGGCGGCGGCCTGCGTGGACACCACGACGACGGCCGCCCGGCCCCTGGTCGGCTCGGCGGTCATCGGTTGCTCCAGTCCCCGGAGCGTCCGCCGTGCTTCTCGAGCACGCGGACGTCCGTGATCACGGCCGCTCGGTCGACGGCCTTCACCATGTCGTACACCGTCAGGGCGGCGACGCTCGCCCCGGTCAGGGCTTCCATCTCGACGCCCGTGCGCGAGGTCGTGCGGACCGACACCTCGATCAGCACGCGGTCGTCGGCGCCGGTGATGTCGACCTGCACGCCGGCGATCGGCAGCGGGTGACACAGCGGGATCAGGTCGGAGGTCTTCTTCACCGCCATGATCGCGGCGATGCGGGCGGTGCCGACGACCTCGCCCTTGGGCAGCGAGCCGTCGAGGATGCGTGCGACGACGTCGGGGCGGCTGACGACGGTGGCGGTGGCGGTCGCCGAGCGGTCGGTGACGTCCTTCGCGGAGACGTCGACCATGTGCGCGCTGCCGTCCGCGCGGACGTGCGACAGCTGGTCGGAGGCGGACGGGTCGGTCATCGGAGGCTCCAGACGGTCAAGGGGTCGCCGGGTTCGACGGTGTCGACGCCGACGGGGACGTCCACCAGGTGGGTGGCGGCGGCGTAGTGCACGAGCAGGTGCGAGCTCGGCCCACCGACGAAGTGCACGGCGCCGTCCTGCACCCGGCCGCGGCGGATCTGGTGCTTGCCGGCGGGTGAGCCGGCAGCGGACGCCGCCGGCAGGACCTGCGTGGGGCGGTCCGGCGTGAGCCCGACGGCGGCGGCGAGCAGGGGGCGCAGGAACACCTCGAACGAGACGAGCGCCGACACCGGGTTGCCGGGGAAGGACACGACCGGTACGGCGCGACCGTCTCCGAACACGACGCTGCCGAACGCCTGCGGCCCACCGGGCTGCATCGCGACCGGCGTCACCGCGAGCCCGCGGGGTCCGAGTGCCTGTCGCACGACCTCGTACGCCCCCGCACTGATGCCCCCGGTGGTCAGCACGAGGTCGGCCCAGTCCCCCACGGCGGCATCGAGCGCGCGGTCGAAGGCGGCGACGTCGTCGGGCACCCGGACGGCACGCGGGTCCGCACCGACCTGCGCCAGGGCCGCGCGCAGCGCGATGCCGTTCGCGTCACCGATGGTCGCCGCGTCCGTGTCGGCGCCCTGCAGCTCCGAGCCGGTCGACACGACGAGGACCCGCAGCGGTCGGCGCACCGACACGGTCGTCACCCCCGCAGCAGCCAGCGCCCCGAGCAGCGCCGGCGTGACCGGGGAGCCGGCCGGAGCGAGCTCGGCACCGGTGGGCAGGTCGCTGCCGGTGACCCGCACGAAGGTGCCCGCGGTCAGGTCGGCGGGCACCGTCACCCGCGGCAGCTCCAGCGCCGCCGGGAACGCACCGGGCTCGGTCGCCTCGACGGGGAACACCGCGTCGGCACCGGTGGGGATCCGCGCACCGGTCATGATCGGCGCGGCGGTGCCGGGTTCGAGCGGTTCGGGCACCACGCCGGCCGGCACCGGTCCGACGACCCGGACCTGCTGCCCGGCCTCGGCGACCCGCACGGCGAACCCGTCCATCTGGCTGTTGTCGAAGGGCGGCAGCGGAACGGGCGACGCGACGGGAGCAGCGAGCACGCGGTGCGCGGATCCGACACGCGCACCCGCACCCACGAGCTCGTCGAGCGACAGTTCTTCCGCTCCGAGGCCCGCCACCACCGGCGCGAGCAACGCCGCCAGGTCGTCGCGGTGCTGACCGATCGTTCGCACAGGTGCCTCCGAACAGGGGTTGGCGGCGCCGCTCCCGGTTCGCCCGGTGGCGCCGTCAGTAGCGTATCCAGCGCGCAGCCCGCGCCGACGACCAACCGGAGGACCTGTGGAGAACGACGAAGCCGTGACGATCGGTGTCATCGGAGGCTCCGGCCTCTACCAGCTGTTCGAGGAGGGCACCGCCGACGAGCTCGACGTCCCGACCCCGTTCGGCCCGACGTCGAGCCCGATCAGCATCGGCACGATGGCCGGACGACGGGTCGCGTTCCTGACCCGCCACGGCCGTGAGCACTCCGTCGCCCCACACCGCATCAACCACCGTGCGAACGTCTGGGCGCTCCGTTCGCTCGGCGTCCGCGCGGTCGTGTCCTCGAGCGCCGTCGGCGGCCTGCATCCCGACTACGCCCCGGGCACCTTCGTCGTGACCGACCAGCTCATCGATCGCACCTGGGGCCGCGCCGACACGTTCTTCGAGGACGACGTGCAGCACCTGTCCTTCGCCGACCCGTTCGACCCGACGCTCCGCCGCGCGGCGATCGACGCCGTCGCCGGGCTCGACGTGCCGTTCCGTCCGACCGGCACGTGCGTCGTCATCCAGGGTCCCCGCTTCTCGACGCGCGCCGAGTCCGTCTGGCTCCGCCAGGCCGGAGGCCACACGATCAACATGACGATGACGCCCGAGGTCCCGCTCGCCGCCGAACTCGGCATCGCCACGGTCAACCTGTCGTTCGTCACCGACGCCGACGCCGGCCTGGCCCCGACCGAGGACGAGGCCGCAGCCGCTGCCGCAGCCAGCAGTCCCGACGTCGACGACGCCGGAGCCGTCGTCACCCACGCCCTCGTCATGGAACGCCTCGCCCGCGCAAACGAGGTCATCGTCCGCGCCATCGGCCGGATCGTCGCCGCCGTCCCCGCCGACTTCACCCCGCGCGAACTCGTCCCGACCAGCGCGAGCGCCCGCATCATGCAGGCCCGGCCCACCGCCGACGCCACCGCCGACGCCACCGCCAACGCGGGTGTCACCGCATGAGCCGCCTCCTCGTCACCGGCGGCGCGGGCTTCATCGGCTCCGCGATCGTCCGCCGCGCCCTGGCCGACGGCCACGAGGTCCGCGTCCTCGACTCGCTGCGCGACGACGTGCACGGCGACCCCGCCGAGGTCGTCCACGCCCACCAGCAGCAGGGCATCGCGTTCGTGCACGGCGACGTCCGCGACCGGGTCGCCCTCGACGCCGCCCTCGACGGCATCGACGTCGTGTGCCACCAGGCCGCCAAGGTCGGCCTCGGCGTGGACTTCCAGGACGCCCCCGACTACGTCTCGTCGAACGACGCCGGCACCGCCCACGTCCTCGCCGGCATGGACCGGCACGACATCGGCCGGCTCGTCGTCGCCAGCTCGATGGTCGTCTACGGCGAGGGTGCGTACACCACCGCCTCCGGCGAACCCACCCGTCCGCCGGCCCGCCGCCGCGAGGACCTCGACGCCGGCCGCTTCGACCCGATCGGCCCCGACGGTCAGCCCCTGCTGCCCGGCTTGATCGACGAGTCGGCCGCACTCGACCCCCGCAACGTGTACGCGCAGACGAAGGTCGCGCAGGAGCACCTCGCCTCGAGCTGGGCACGCGCCACGGGCGGTCGCGCGATCGCCCTCCGCTACCACAACGTGTACGGACCGGGCATGCCGGCGAACACCCCCTACGCCGGTGTCGCGTCCCTGTTCCGCTCGGCGCTGGCCCGCGGCGAGGCACCCCGCGTCTTCGAGGACGGCGCCCAGCGACGCGACTTCGTGCACGTCGACGACGTCGCCGGCGCGAACGCTGCCTCCATCGCGGCGACCGCCGACCTGCCGTCGGACACGTTCCGCGCGTACAACGTCGGCTCCGGCACCGTGCACACCATCGGCGACATGGCCGCCGCCATCGCCGGCCCCGACGGCCCGCAGCCGGTCGTCACGGGCGAGTACCGTCTGGGCGACGTCCGCCACGTCACGGCGAGTTCGGCACGCATCGCCGCCGAGCTCGGCTGGCACGCCGAGGTCGACTTCGAGGCCGGCATGCGCGACTTCGCGACGGCTCCGCTCCGCAGCGCCGTCCGCTAGCCGGAACGCGTGCGCGAGCGGCGCACCGCAGGCCGTGCCTGAGAACGCGGCCAGCCACCGGACGGGAGGCCCGTGACGGCCCCGCCCCGCGCCTCCCGTCCGGAGTCCCCGCCCCCACGTCCCCGCGGGACGCCGTCGTGTCGGAACCACGCCCCCTGGTGCGCGAGACGCCGCCGTACTCGGCGGCGTCTCGACGACACGACGGCGTCCTGGGACCCCCAGGACGCGAGACCCGCGTGTCTCTGTCCCCCGTTCTGGGGACCGGACGCGCGTCGAGCGCGCTGAACGACCAGGACCCGGCAGTTTCCTGTACCCCGCAGCGCGTCGTCGTGTTGTGTCGAGTGCATGCCAGGACAGACCCGTCGATCCGACCGACCGCACCGAATGACGGACATGACTGTCGACGTGATCCTGCCGTGCCTCGACGAGGCGGATGCCCTGCCGAAGGTCATCGCGCGCCTCCCCACGGGCTACCGGGCGATCGTCGTCGACAACGGGTCGACCGACGGATCGGCCGACGTCGCCCGCGCCCACGGTGCCCTGGTGGTGACGGAACCCGTCAAGGGGTTCGGGTCGGCCTGTGCCGCCGGGGTCGCCGCGGCGACCGCCGACTTCGTCGCGTTCTGCGACGCCGACGCCTCGATGGACCCCGCCGAGCTCCCGCCCCTGGTCGACCGCGTGGCCAGTGGCCGCGTCGACCTGGCACTCGGCCGCCGCGTCCCGACCGGCCGCGGTGCGTGGGCTCCGCACGCGCGCTTCGCGAACCGTGTCCTCGCCGTCCTCATGCACCGCGCGACCGGCTACCGCCTGCGCGACCTCGGCCCGATGCGCGTGATGCGCCGCGAGGACCTCGTCTCCCTCGACCTGCGCGACCGCCGCAGCGGCTACCCGCTCGAGATGGTCCTGGCCGCCCACGCCGCCGGCTGGCGCGTCGACGAGTCCGACATCGGGTACGCGCAGCGCATCGGCGACAGCAAGGTCACCGGCACGCTCCGCGGCACGATCAACGCGGTGCGGGACATGTCCCGTCTGCTCCGTGCGTACCGCCGGGAGGCCCGTGTCCGGGTCGTCGCACCGGGACCGCTCCGCCAGGCGGCCGAGTCCACGCCCGTGGTCGAGGAGGTCCGCTCGTGACCGCCACCCACGTCCACGTCGGCGACGCTGCGCGCGCCGACGTCACCGTCGCCGTCGTGGCGAAGGAGTGCCTGCCCGGCAAGGTGAAGACCCGCCTGACGCCGGCGCTCTCCCCCGAGGGCGCCGCACGCGTCGCGTCCGCGAGCCTCGCCGACTCCCTGGCGACCGTCCGCGCACTGCCCGCGGCCCGTCGGGTCCTGTTCTTCGACGGCGACGTCGTGCCGGCGTCAGCCGAGGGGTTCGAGGTGCTGCACCAGCCCGGTGGCGGCCTCGACGAGCGCCTCGGGTTCCTGTTCGACGCCGTCGACGGCCCGCTGCTGCTCGTCGGTATGGACACCCCGCAGGTGTCCACCGCGGACCTCGCACCGGTGTTCGAGGACGCCGGGCGCGATGCCTGGTTCGGCCCGGCCGAGGACGGCGGCTTCTGGTCGCTGTACCTGCGACAGCCCACCGGAGACCTGCTGCGCGGCGTCCCGATGTCGCGCGACGACACCGGAGCCGTGCAGCTCGCACGCCTGACCGACGCCGGACTCGACGTGGGCGTGCTCGGGGAGATGCTCGACGTCGACACGATCCCGGACGCCGAGCGGGTCGCCGACCTCGCACCCGACTCCGACTTCACCCGGGCACTCCGTGCCGAGACCGTGGGGAGCACCCGATGACCATGCACGCACCCGTCTCGTTCGGTGCCGGCGGCGGCGAGCCGTACGCCCGCGCCCTGCGCACCGACGGCCACCTGCGCCTGACCGATGCCAACCGTCCCGACGCCGTCACCACGATGGACGTCGGTCGCTGGAGTGCCGCCGCCGACCGTGTCGACCGCTCGCTGCTCGACGACGTCGACGGCGGGGTCATCGACATCGGCTGCGGCCCGGGCCGGATGCTCGTCGCCGCACGGTCGCGGGGCATTCCGGCGCTCGGCGTGGACGTCTCCGCCGAGGCAGTCGCCATCGCACAGCGCTCCGGCGGCACGGCGCTGCAGGGTTCCGTGTTCGACGCCGTGCCCGACGAGGGCCACTGGGACACCGCGCTCGTGATCGACGGCAACATCGGCATCGGCGGCGACCCCACCGCGCTGCTCGCTCGCTGCCGTGAGATCGTGCGCGCCGGTGGCCGGGTCATCGTCGAGACGAACCCCGAGGTCACGGCTGACCGGGTGTACACCGCCCGGGTGGTCGACGCCGACGGCAACGAGAGCGCCGGGTTCCCCTGGGCCGAGGTCGGCCTCGACGCCCTGCACCGGCACGCGGCGGAAGCCGGGTTGGTCGCGCGGCAGAGCTGGACGGCCGAGGGCCGGAACTTCTGCGAGCTGCTCGCCTGACCTTCCGACACGCGTTTGTTTTGCATGATGCAAGACAAACGCGTAGGGTGGTGGTCATCCAGCCGACGGCGTCGCGGTCGCCGGCTCGGTGACCTGCGGACCTCGGCACGACGACGAGGAGCACCCATGCAGAACCGTCAGAACCCCCTGGGCGGCGCCTACGTGACCGGCCTCGAGACGCGCGCCGAGCTCGGCGCCTTCACGGGCGACGCGACCCGCAGCCCGATCGGCAGCTACACGGGCACCGGCGTCGGCCGAGCAGTCGGCCGCTTCGTCGACACGCAGTTCCGCCGCCCCGGCACCGCGACGTCCTCGATGCGCACCGTGACCGGCTCGTTCCGCACGGCGACGGGTTCGTTCCGCACCGCCTGAGGCATCCGCCTCCACAGACCGCGAGCGGTCGTCCACCCCGGGGGTCCCCCCTCAACCCGGGTGGGGCGGCCGCTCGCTCGCGTTCCCCCGCCCCCGGTGCACTTCCCCCGAACGCGCCAGGGCGGCCGATGCCAGGATGGACGCATGAACGACCGTGCCGGCACCCCAGCGACCGCAGACGACCTCGTCGACCTCGACGAGCTCCTCGCCGCCTACCACGACCGAGTGCCCGACGTCTCGGTCCCCGAGCAGAAGGTCGTGTTCGGCACGTCCGGACACCGCGGGTCGTCGCTCGACACCGCCTTCAACGACACCCACATCGCCGCCATCACTCAGGCGATCGTGGAGTACCGCCGCGACCAGGGCACCGACGGGCCGCTCTTCATCGGCCGCGACACCCACGCGCTCTCCGCCCCCGCCGAGCAGACCGCACTGCAGGTCCTCGCCGCCAACGGCGTGCGCGTGCTCGCCGACAGCGCGGACGGCTTCGTGCCGACGCCGGCGCTGAGCCACGCGATCATCCGCTACAACCGTGCCGGCAACCCGGACACCGCCGACGGCATCGTCATCACGCCGAGCCACAACCCGCCCCGCGACGGTGGCTTCAAGTACAACCCGCCGCACGGTGGTCCCGCCGACAGCGACGCCACGAGCTGGATCGCGAACCGGGCGAACGCGATCATCGAGGGCGGCAACGCCGAGGTGCAGCGCACCGAGGACGCCGAGCCCGAGCGCTACGACTTCCTGAACACGTACGTCGCCGACCTCGAGAACATCATCGACATCGCGGCGATCAAGCGTGCCGGCGTGAAGATCGGCGCCGACCCGCTCGGTGGCGCCTCGCTGCCGTACTGGAACGCCATCCGCGACCACTACGGCCTCGACCTGACCGTCGTGAACCCCGAGGTCGACCCCACGTGGGCGTTCATGACGCTCGACTGGGACGGCAAGATCCGGATGGACCCGTCGAGCCCCTCGGCGATGGCCTCGGTGCTCGCGCGCAAGGACGACTTCGACGTCCTGACCGGCAACGACGCCGACTCCGACCGGCACGGCATCGTCACGCCCGACGGCGGGCTGATGAACCCGAACCACTACCTCGCGGTCGCGATCGAGTACCTCTACGCGCACCGACCCGAGTGGCGCGACGACGCCGCGATCGGCAAGACCCTGGTGTCGTCGAGCATCATCGACCGCGTCGCCGAGTCCCTGGGCCGTCGCCTGTGGGAGGTCCCGGTCGGCTTCAAGTGGTTCGTCCCCGGCCTGATCGACGGCTCCGTGGCCTTCGGCGGCGAGGAATCCGCGGGTGCGTCGTTCCTGCGCACCGACGGCACCGCGTGGACCACCGACAAGGACGGCATCATCCTGGCGCTCCTGGCGTCCGAGATCGTCGCCGTCACCGGCAAGACCCCGTCCCAGCTCTACGCCGAGCTGACCGAGCGCTTCGGCGCCCCGGTCTACCAGCGCGTCGACGCCGCGGCCTCGAAGGAGCAGAAGGCGCGCCTCGGCAAGCTCGACGGCGACGCCATCACCGCGGACACCCTGGCCGGTGACCCGATCACCACGAAGCTGTCGAAGGCCCCGGGCAACGACGCAGCCGTCGGCGGCGTGAAGGTCGTCACCGACAAGGCGTGGTTCGCCGCGCGCCCGTCGGGCACCGAGGACGTCTACAAGATCTACGCGGAGAGCTTCGTCGGGCAGGAGCACCTCGAGCAGGTGCAGCGCGAGGCCAAGGAGATCGTCGACGCAGCACTGGGCGCGTAGCGCCCTCGTCGGACGGGCTTCGGGTCTCGGACACCGCAGCCCGTCCGACGGAACCGAGCCGGGCCTCCAGGCCGTGTGCCGCCGGGGTGAACCGGGCGTACCGTGACTGCCGATCCACTCAGGAAGCGGTCTCGGCGCGACCGAGCACTTGCGGCAGTTGTAACTTTGCAGGCAGCGCAAAAATCGTTCTGCCAGCGCATCGGTACCCGGGAGACCCTGCTCATGACCCAGACGGCGACCGCACCCGCGGCCCCCACCACGGCGTCCAACGTCGTGATGAACCACCGACAGATCCTCTTGGTGATCTACGGCCTGATGGCCGGCATGTTCCTCGGTGCCCTCGACCAGACGATCGTCGGCACCGCGATCCGCACCATCGGTGACGACCTGCACGGACTCGACCAGCAGGCCTGGGTCACCACCGGGTACCTCATCGCGTCGACGGTGACGACCCCGATCTACGGCAAGCTCTCCGACATCTTCGGTCGCCGTCCGCTCTTCATCACCGCGATCGGCATCTTCATCGTCGGCTCGTTCGCGGCGTCGTTCTCCGACTCGATGCTCATGCTCGCCGGCTTCCGCGCCTTGCAGGGCCTGGGTGCCGGTGGTCTGATGTCCCTGCCGCTGGCGATCATGGGCGACATGCTCGCCCCTCGCGAGCGGGCGAAGTACCAGGGCTACTTCCTGGCGGTCTTCGGCATCTCGTCCGTCATCGGGCCGCTCGTCGGTGGTGTCTTCGCCGGCGCGGACCAGCTGCTGTTCATCGCCGGCTGGCGCTGGGTGTTCCTGATCAACGTGCCGATCGGCATCATCGCCCTGTTCATGGTGCTGACGTTCCTGCACCTGCCGAAGTTCGGCGACCGCGGCAAGCCCCGCATCGACTGGTGGGGCGCGACGCTCGTCATCGTCACACTCGTGCCGCTGCTGCTCATCGCCGAGCAGGGCCGCGAGTGGGGCTGGGACTCCCCCGCCGCCTTCGCCTGCTACGCCATCGGCGCCCTCGGCCTGATCGCGTTCATCATCGTCGAGCGGGCCATGGGCGACGACGCGATCCTGCCGATGAAGCTCTTCGGATCGCGGGTGTTCTCGATGTCCGCGATCCTGTCCGTGCTCGTCGGCTTCGGCATGTTCGGCGCGATGCTGACGATCCCGCTGTACCTGCAGATCGTCAAGGGCGTGACCCCGACCGAGTCCGGGTTCGCCATGCTGCCCATGGTGCTCGGCCTGATGATCTCGTCGATCGCCTCCGGCCAGATCATCTCCCGCACCGGCAACTACCAGGTCTTCCCGATCACCGGCACGGCGTTCACGGCCGTCGGCTTCACGGTCCTGACGTTCCTGACCGCCGACCGACCCCTGTGGTTCCTGATGCTCGGCATGTTCGGCATCGGGCTCGGACTCGGGCAGCTCATGCAGACGCTGACCCTGGCCGCGCAGAACTCGGTCTCGCCGCGGGACATCGGTGTCGCCACGAGCGCCGCGACGTTCTTCCGGCAGATCGGCGGCACGATGGGCACCGCCGTCCTGCTCTCCGTGCTGTTCACCCTGATGCCGACGAACATCAGCGCCGCCATGCAGAACGAGTCCGACCTGAAGAGCGCGCTGAACGCCGCGATGACCCCGTCGGTCGCGAACGCGTCGAAGAACCAGGGCGTGATGGACGAGATCTGGACGAAGATCGTCGACCCGGTGCAGCAGAACGTGCAGGACGGTCTCGACCAGGGCACCGCGCAGGCGAAGCAGGCCGCGGATGCTGCCGTGACCAAGCAGGTGACGGCAGCCGTGCAGCGGCAGGTCGCCGCGGGCACGGTCCCCGCCGCCGCAGCGGACACGATCATCGCCCAGCAGGTCGACGACGCGAAGCCCGCGGCCGAGCAGCAGGCGCTCGAGACGGCGGCCACGAAGGCGAACGCCTCGGTCGTCGACGGGAAGCTGCAGATCGACTACTCGGACGAGGCGCAGCGGGAGAACGTCGTCGACCAGGTCGCGCCGACGCTCATCAAGCAGCTCAAGAGCGGCGACTCGGCCGCGAGCTCGTCCACCGACTCGGCGACGAGCGACACGTCGTTCCTGAACGGGGCGGACCCCCGGCTCAGCCGTCCGTTCCTGGTCGGGTTCAGCGACTCGGCCGTCCGCGTGTACTACGTCGGCCTCGCGGTGATCCTGCTCGCGTTCGTGCTGACCTGGTTCTTCCGGGTGCCGCCGCTGCGCAAGACGTCGGCGCTGCAGGAGCAGGCCGATGCCGCACGGACCGCTGCCGGTGCGGAGTCGGACGGGAGTGCCGCCGCAGCCGCTGGCGCCGCGGCACCCGGGGCTGGTCCGGTGCCGTCGGGGTCGTCCTCCGCCGACGTGCCGCGTTCGCCCGACGTGCCGACCTCGCCGGACGTGCAGCCTCGGTCCGCCCGGGCCGCCGGAGCATCGGACGTCTCGGTGCTGCCGAGTGGGGTCGACGACACCCGCGCTCCGCTGCCGAACGCCACGACGCACGGTGCGCACTCGGCGGCTGCGCCGGTCGACGAACCCCCGACGACGACCGGTGCGATCCGGACCAGGGCCGCCCATGCGGCTGCGGTCGTGGAGCCGGACGCCCATGGTGCCAGCGCTGATGCGGCGGAGGCGAGCCGGGCCTCCCGGCCGGACGCTGACGACGCGCACGGGCACGGGCACGGGCGGCACTCGGTCGAGTAGCCGGCGCGGACGCTCGCTCGGTGCGTGGGCATGTTCCGACGATCCACGCGTCGAACGACTCGTGGATCGTCGAAGCACGCACCCGCATCGTGTGCGTGGGCAAGATCCGACAGAACGGGCGTCGAACGACTCGCGCATTGTCGCTCGATGCACCCGTGTGTACCACGCGCACCGCGCACCGGCCACCGCCGACACCGTGCCTCAGACGGCCGGCGCCGCGTCCCCCGATGCCGACCCCGCCCCGGCTGCCGCCACCTCGAACGACGCCCCCGGCAACCGCTTCCGCATCACGTCGATCGCCGCAGGGTTGTCGTCCACCAGCACGTACCGTCGGCCCAACGCTTGTGCCACGGCACCCGTGGTCCCGCTGCCCGCGAAGAAGTCGAGGACCCAGTCCCCCTCGCGTGACGACGCCTGCACGATCCGCCGCAGCACGCCCTCGGGCTTCTGCGTCGGGTAGCCGGTCTTCTCGCGGCCCGTCGGCGAGACGATCGTGTGCCACCAGACGTCGGTGGGCAGCTTGCCGCGCTCGCGCTTCTCGGGGGTGACGAGCCCCGGCGCCATGTACGGCTCGCGGTCGACGGCCTCGGAGTCGAACCAGTACCGCGACGGGTCCTTCACGTAGACCAGGATCGTGTCGTGCTTGGTGGGCCAGCGCGTCTTGGACTTGGCACCGAAGTCGTAGGCCCAGACGATCTCGTTCAGGAACGACTCGCGGCCGAACAGCGCGTCGAGCAGCACCTTCGCGTAGTGCGACTCGCGGTAATCGAGGTGCAGGTACAGCGTGCCGTCGGCGGCGAGCAGCCGCCAGGCCTCGATGAGTCGGGGTTCGAGGAACGACCAGTAGTCCTCGAATCGGTCGTCGAAGCGCATCAGGTCGCCGCGCACCCGTTCGTAGGTCCGGCCGTGGAACCCCATCACGGGGCCGTCGGCCTTCGGTACGGCGGAGGTCGCGTGCCGACGCTGGTACCGGCCGGTGTTGAACGGCGGGTCCAGGTACACCAGCGTGAAGGAGCCGTCCGGGTACGCGGGGACCACGTCGAGGGCGTCGCCGAGGACGACGCGGTCCGGGCCTCGGTCGTCTCCCCTGCGCACGGACCCATTGTCGCGCACCGCGCAGGCCTGCAGCGCGCGGCGCAGGCGTCCAACACAGACCGCACGCCCAGCCCCAGGCGTACGGTCGAGTGCATGGCAGCAGCACCCGAGGTCCGCAAAGACACCGACAAGCAGCAGTACTCCCTGATCGAGGACGGCGAGGTCATCGGTCTCGCTGCGTACGAGATCGACGGCGACGAGATCCGCTTCGTGCACACCGAGGTCGATCCCGAGCACCGCGGTGGTGGGCACGCGTCGATCCTGGTGCAGCACGCCCTCGACGACGTTCGCGCGAGTTCGTCGCGCCGGGTCGTCGCGCAGTGCAGCTACGTGCACGCGTGGATCGAGCGGCACCCGGACTACCAGGAGCTCACGACCCGCTGACGCGAGCGACGCACAGACGGGCGCGACGCCCGTCCGCTCAGTACGACCGGTCGTGCGTCCCCGCGCGGGCCTCGTGCCGCCCGGCGGTCCGCACCGTCGGCACCCGGATGAGCACACTGCCGCTGAGCAGGTCGTGGTCGTGATCCGCCGGTGACGGGGCCTGTTCCGGCAGGCGCGCCTGCCGTTCGTACTCGGCCTGCGTCTCGTGCCGGGTCGGCGCGAACACCTCGTCCAGCATTCCGCCCATGCCTCCGGATCCGCCGCTCCGCTGGGACTTGTTCGACAGGTCGATCCACCCCATGCGATCGGCGATCCACACCACGACGGCCACGGCGGCCACCGCCCCCAGGAAGATCAACCAGTTCACGGCAGCGACGCTACGTGGGCTGCGCGGTGAGCGGATCAGCCGCGCGGGGGATTCTCATCATCCACACGTCTGGTTCATGAGGTCGAGGCGCACACTCGACAGCAGCGGCGGCCGGGACGTCCCCCCTCAGCTCCGGCCGCCGCGTCCACCGTCGATCGGGCGCAGGCTCACGGCACCCGCTCGAGCCACTCCTTCGTCGCGAACTTCGTCCGCACCAGCTCCTGTGCCTTCTCGCGCTCGGCGTCGGTCACCGCGCCGGGAGTCGCCCCGTACAGCTTCGTGAACGTGCCGATCAGCCGGTCGATGATCTCGGCGCGGGACAGCCCCGTCTGCGAGCGCAGCGGGTCCACCCGCTTCGCGGCCGATGTCGTCCCCTTGTCGCTCATCTTCTCGCGCCCGATGCGCAGCACCTGCACCATCTTCTCGCCGTCCATGTCGTAACTCATGGTGGCGTGGTGCAGCAGCGAACCGGTGCCGAGGCGCTTCTGTGCGGCCCCGCCGATCTTGCCCTTGGTCGAGGTGATGTCGTTGAGGGGCTGGTAGTACGCCTCGATGCCGAGCGACTTGAGCGCCTCGATCACCCATTCGTCGAGGAACGCGTACGAGTCGGCGAACGTCATGCCCTGCACCAGGTCGGACGGCACGTAGAGCGAGTACGAGATGACGGCCCCGGCGTCCATGAACATCGCGCCCCCGCCGGAGATGCGTCGGACCACCTGCACGCCGTACTTCTCGGCGCCGGCGGGGTCGACCTCGTTCTTCAGCGACTGGAACGAGCCGATCACGACGGCCGGCTGGTCCCACTCCCAGATGCGCAGCGTCGGACCGCGGCGGCCGGCGCCGACCTCTTCGGTCAGCACCTGGTCGAGCGCGAGGTGCTCGTTCGGGCTGATCGGCCCCTCGTGCACGATCTGCCAGTCGTGGTCGCGCCAGGTCGAGGCCCGCGACAGCGCACGGCGCACCGCGACGCCGACGGACTCGGGCGTGAAGCCGAGCAGCACGGCATCGGTCGGCAGGGCCGCCCGCACCGCTGCGGCGATGCCCGCGGCGTCGGTGGTGGCGGGGAGCCCGTTCACGGCCGCGTCGATGAGCGGCAGCGCGTCGTCGGGTTCCAGGAAGAAGTCACCCGCCAGGCGGAACTGCTGGATCGTGCCGTCGACGACCTCGAGGTCGACGACGACCAGCTTGCCTCCGGGGACCTTGTACTCACCGTGCATGCCGCAACCCTATTCCGGACGGCCGACGGCCCGGCAGTGAGTCGGCCCGATGACGGCCTGGAGGCGCGTGGCGGCGCCGCCACGCGCCTCCAGTCCGTCACCGGTCGCGTCGCAGGACCCGGCGAGCGCCCTCAGCGCGTGGTCACCCGGTCGAGCCACGCGACCAGGTCGCCGATGACCTCGGCGCGGTTCGTCTCGTTGTAGACCTCGTGCCGGGCGCCGTCGTACACCTGCACGGTCACGTCGGACAGCCGGCCGCGTCGGCGGTACGCCTGCGCCAGACGCTCGATCGAACGCGGGCCCCCGAGGGTGTCGTCGGAGCCGACCTGCAGCAGCATCGGCAGGTCGTGCGGGATCCCACGCCGCGGCACACCGAGCAGCCGGAGGGTGTCGGCGAGCCCGAACAGCCCGATGACGTCGGCCTCGACCGCCAGGGGGTCGAGCGCCATCGCGTCGATGATCTTCCGGTCGCGGGTGAGCCACTCGTACTTGGTGGGCCCGGACCCTGCGTGCCGGGCGTTGAGGTCGCCGCTGTTCATCCAACCGGGCAGCCGGTAGGCGCTCGCGGACAGGACGACGCCGTCGTAGCGGTCCGACGAGGTGTTCACGATCCGCTGCGCCATGAGCGACCCCCACGAGTGACCGAGCAGCACGAGCGGCAGCCCGGGTTCGTCGGCCCGCGCGACCGCGCTCATCTGCTCGACCGCGGCGATCGCAGCGCGCAGGCCGCCGGGGCCGAGCCGACCGAGCTTGGCGTGGTCGCCGTCCCACTGGGCCAGCCCGGTACGTCCGTGCCCGCGGTGGTCGTTGGCGTGCACGGTGTACCCGGCGCGCACCAGGTCCTGCGCGAGCGGTTCGTAGCGGAGCCCGTGTTCCCCGACGCCGTGCGCGATCTGCACGACGCCCTTCGGCCGCGCCGCACGCCAGGTCGAGTAGACGATCTCGACGCCGTGGGCGTCGGTGAACGAGGCGTCGCCGCGAGCGGCGGAGAAGGTTGGCACACCCGCATCTTCGCAGACGCGCTCCATCCCGGACCTGTTCACCCGGCGTTCACGCAGCGGGTTCTGGGCGGGCCTACCGTCCTGCGCATGGACGTCATCGTCATCGTCACGCTGGTGATCGTCGTGGCCCTCGTGTTCGACTTCACGAACGGGTTCCACGACACCGCGAACGCCATGGCCACGTCGGTCGCCACGGGAGCGCTCAAGCCCCGGACCGCCGTGCTCATCTCCGCCGTGCTCAACGTGGTCGGCGCGTTCCTGTCCACCGAGGTCGCCAAGACCGTCTCGCAGGGCATCATCCGCGAGGGGCAGGACGGCATCCACATCTCCCCGACGATGATCTTCGCGGGACTCGTCGGCGCGGTGCTGTGGAACCTGGCGACGTGGTACCTCGGGCTGCCGTCGTCGTCCACCCACGCGCTGTTCGGTGGGCTCATCGGCGCCTCGATCATCGGGGCGGGGCTGAACTCGATCAGCTGGGCGACGGTGGTGTCGAAGGTCGTGCTGCCGGCGCTGCTCTCCCCGGTCATCGCCGGGGTGATCGCCCTGGTCGCGACGTACCTGGCGTACGTGCTCACGAAGAACGCGACGACCCACGGTGCCGCGACCGGGTTCCGGCACGGACAGACGATCTCGGCGTCGCTGGTGTCGCTCGCGCACGGCACGAACGACGCGCAGAAGACGATGGGCGTCATCACGCTGACCCTCATCGCCGCGAACTACCAGGCCGCCGGCACCGGTCCGGCGCTCTGGGTGATCCTGGCCTGCGGGCTCGCGATCGGCCTCGGCACCTACATGGGCGGCTGGCGGATCATGCAGACCGTCGGCAAGAAGATCTCCGACGTGCAGTCGCCGCAGGGCTTCGCCGCCGAGACGAGCTCCGCGGCGACGATCCTCATCTCGTCGCACCTGGGCTTCGCGCTCTCGACGACCCACGTGACGAGCGGCGCGGTCGTCGGCTCGGGCCTCGGCAAGAAGCTCGCCGACGTGCACTGGTCGGTCGTCGGCCGCATCGTCGTCGCATGGGTGATCACGCTGCCGGCCGCTGCGGTGGTCGGGGCGCTCGCGACCTGGCTCGCGTCGACCTCGGTGTTCGGGCTGGTGCTCGTCGCGGTCCTCGCCCTGGCCGGCGGGCTCACCTTCTTCCTCCTCGCCAAGCGCAAGCCGATCTCGCACGAGGACATCACCACCGAGTCCGGGCCGGCCGAGCAGACCGAGCCGCAGCCGACCGGCGCGACGAACTGAGGGGAACGACGATGGACATCGACTTCACCGCGATCGGCACGGTCGCCGGCGTCGGCTTCGTGGCCGCCGTGGGCCTGGTGCTCGTATACACGCTCGGCCTCCGGCTGCTCGGCACGGGGCAGCCGGACGACGCGGGCGGCGAGCGCACGCAGTACTCCGACGAGACCCCGCGCTCAGGGCACACCCCGCCGGCAGCACTGGCGGGAGCTGTGGTGTGCTTCGCGCTGTGCACCGCCGCCGTGCTGGCCGGCATCTGGCTCACGATCCCCCAGTTCCACTGAGGACGTTCCTTCCCAGAACACCCGGAACCGCCAGAACCGCCCCCTGGGATGATCGAGCGGTGACCACCCACCACCTCGACGCCACGGTCGACTCCGCCGTCGACGTCTTCACCGCCGAACGCCAGCCGGTCCTGACCGTGGAGCCGGGCGACACGGTGACCGTCCGTACCCTGAGCGCCGCGGGCTACACGGAACGCCAGCCGGGCCCGGGCCTGGACGCCCCGACCCTGATCGACCCGCGCCGAGGCCACTGCCTGGTCGGGCCGATCGCCGTCGCGGGCGCTCGTCCGGGGATGGTCCTGGCGGTGCACTTCGACGACCTCGTGCCCGACGACTGGGGCTACACGGCCTCGGGCGGGGTCGACTCCCCGGTGAACCGCGCACTCGGCCTGACCGACCCGGCGTCGCGCGGCCCGCTCCTCTGGGACATCGACGTGGCTGCCCGGGTGGCTGTCAACCAGCTCGGCCTCGGGGTGCGGACGGCACCGTTCCTCGGCGTCGTCGGCGTCCCACCGCAGGCCACCGGGGAGCACTCGACGATCCCGCCCCGCGCGGTCGGCGGCGGCAACGTCGACTGCCGCGAGCTGATCGCCGGCTCGACCCTGTACCTGCCCGTGACGGTGCCGGATGCCCTGCTCCACGTCGGGGACGGGCACGCGGCCCAGGGCGACGGCGAGGTCTCCGGCACGGCGGTCGAGTGCGGCATGACGACGACGATGACCCTGACGCTCCTCGACCAGGCCCCGGTCGAGGGCGTGCACGCCGACACCCCCGCGGGTCGCGTCACCTTCGGCTTCGACGCCGACCTCAACCTCGCGACGGCCACGGCACTCGACCGGATGGTCGACTGGATCGCCGGGATGCACGGGATCGGCCGCGCCGAGGCCCTCGCGATGGCGAGCGTGGCGGTGAGCATGCGCATCACGCAGGTCGCGAACCGCACGTGGGGCGTGTACGCCCTGCTCCCGCACGACGCGATCCTGACGGACCCGCGGCTCTGAAGGCCGGGAGGCCCGCCCAGCGCGAGCCGACCGGCGCACGCTGGGCGGGCCTCCCGTCCGACGTTCCTTCCCATCGCACCAGCGCTGGAGAGCGGAAACGGGCGTACCTGGTCGGAAGAACCGACCAGGTACGCCCGTTTCGACCAGGTACGCCCGGAACGACGCGGTGCACCCGAGCCGTCAGTGGGCGGAGTAGCCGCCGTCCACCAGGTGGTAGCTGCCCGTGATGAACGAGGCCTTGTTGCTCAGCAGGAACAGCACGAGCGCGGCGACCTCGGCGTCGGTGCCGAGCCGCTTCGAGGCGTGCTCGTCCTCGAGCGCCGCGATGGCCTCGGACGAGAGCGACCCGCGGAGCAGCGGGGTGTCGATGAACCCGGGGCCCACGGCGTTCGTGCGGACGCCCTGCGACGAGTACTCCAGTGCGGCGACCTTGGTCAGCCCGGCGAGCGCGTGCTTCGAGGCGACGTAGGCGGCGTTCTGCGCCATGCCGACCGTGCCGAGCACCGACGCCATGTTCACGATCGCGCCACCACCGGCAGCCACCATCGCGGGGATCTCGTAGCGCAGCCCGTAGAAGACGCCGTCCAGGTCGACCGCACGGACGCGGTCCCAGGCGGCGACGTCGTACTCGCCGATGGGCTGCGGTGCTGCGCCGATGCCGGCGTTGTTCACGGCCAGGTGCAGCGCGCCGAACGTGTCGACCGCGAACTGCACCATGCGCTCGTTGTCCGCGGCGACCGCGGAGTTCGCCTCGAACGCGCGGGCGGTGCCACCGGCCTCCACGATCGACGCGGCGACGCGCTCGGCGCCCGCCAGGTTGATGTCGGCGACGACCACCGTGGCGCCCGCCGCGGCGAGCTCCTTCGCGACGGACTCGCCGATGCCGCTGCCACCACCGGTGACGACGGCGACCTTGCCCTCGAACTCGGACATGTTCTCCTTCTCTCTCGGCAACACGTGTTGTCTAAGAGCACGGTACACCCGAAATCAAGTTCGTTCGCTGAACTAATGAGATAGGCTGACGACCGATGACCGACGCCACCGACCTCCGCACCGCGGTGAACCGGCTGTCCCGCACACTCCGTGCCCAGAAGGCCGACTCGAGCGTCACGGACGCGCAGTTCTCCGCCCTCGCGCGACTCCACCGCGACGGCGCCATGACCCTGGCCGACCTGAGCCGACAGGACGGCGTCACACCGCCCTCGATGACGAAGACCATCGCGGTGCTGGTCGAGCGGGGTCTGGTGTCGAAGTGCGGGCACGGCGACGACCGCCGCAAGGTGCTGCTCGGTGCGACGCCCGCCGGAGCGGCCTTCGTCGAGGAGACCCGACGCCGCCGCGACGGCTGGCTCAGCCCGCGACTCGCAGCGCTCACGGCTGACGAGCGGAGCACCCTCGCCGACGCGACCGAGATCATGAGGAGGCTGGCCCAGCAGTGACCGCCATGTTCCGTTCCCTCGCCGGACGCAACTACCGCATCTGGTTCGCCGGGGCCCTGGTGTCGAACGTCGGCACCTGGATGCAGCGCACCGCCCAGGACTGGATCGTGCTGACCCAGCTCTCCGACGACGACGCCGTCGCGGTGGGCATCACGATGGCCCTGCAGTTCGGCCCCCAGCTGCTGCTCCTGCCGCTCACCGGGCTCGCCGCCGACCGGTTCGACCGCCGGAAGATGCTCATGGTCACCCAGGGCCTGATGGGGCTGCTCGGGCTGGGACTCGGCGTGATGGTCCTGACCCACACCGCCACCCTGCTCGCGCTGTACGGCTTCGCCCTGGCACTCGGCATCGTCGCCGCGTTCGACGCCCCGATCCGGCAGGCCTTCGTCTCCGACGTCGTGCAGGGCGAGGACGTCTCGAACGCCGTCGCCCTGAACTCCGCGTCGTTCAACGCCGCGCGCCTGATCGGCCCCGCGGTCGCCGGTGTGCTCATCGCGGCGATCGGGTCCGGCTGGGTGTTCGTCATCAACGCCGGGTCGTTCCTGGCCGTCCTCGTCGCACTCCGGTTCGTCGACCCCGCCCAGCTCGCCGAACGGGTCCGGGCGGGCCGAGGGAAGGGGCAGATCGTCGCCGGCTTCCGGTACGTCCGCACCCGGCCGGACATCGTCGTCGTGCTCTGCATGATCTTCGTCGTCGGCACGTTCGGCGTGAACTTCCCGATCTTCACCTCGACGATGGCGCGGGTCGAGTTCCACCAGGGCGCCGGCGAGTTCGGGCTGCTCAACTCGGTGATGGCCATCGGCTCCGTGCTCGGTGCGCTGCTGTCCGCCCGCCGGGACAAGCCGCGGATGCGCACCCTCGTGCTCGCCGCCGGCGGGTTCGGGCTCGCGTGCACCGCGGCCGCCCTCGCCCCGACGTACTGGACCTTCGCGATCGTCCTGGTGTTCGTCGGGCTCGCGTCCCTGACCTTCATGACCACGGCGAACGCCCTGGTGCAGACCACGACGAAGCCCGCGATGCGTGGCCGCGTGATGGCGCTGTACATGGCGATCTTCGCGGGCGGCACCCCCATCGGCGCCCCGCTCGTCGGTGCCGTCGCCGACGCCTTCGGCCCGCGCTGGGCGATCGTCGTCGGCGCGGCCTCGGGCTTCGTCGCACTCGGGATCGCGCTCGTCTGGCTCGTCCGGTACCAGCGGGTCCGGCTGCGCTACGACGCCGACTCGCGGCTGCACCTGGCGATCACACACGCCGTGCCGGTGGTCGGCTCGCGCGCGGCGCTCCGCCGCGAGCTGGAACGCGACGAGACGCTCGCCGACCGGTCCAGCGCCGTCTGACGGACAGGCGGGTCGCCCTGCCCGTCGGCCGACGGCCCGTGACGCACCGCCCGTCGGACGGGAGGCCCGCACCGGCGCCGCCACGATCCTCCCGTCCGACGTCACCCGGACCCACGGCCGCGGTCGCGCCGCGCGGACCGACCCGGTCCCCACACACGCGCCGACCCGGCTCCGGACACGCGCGCCGGGCGGGCTCAGAGCACGGGCGCGGACGACGCGAAGACGCGCTCGTCGAGGGCCGCGGCGACCCGGTCGGCAGCCACCGCCAGCCGGAGCCCGACGTCGCCCGCCACGGCGAGCGCCGACTCTTCCGGGATCCCGTCGAGCAGGGCGCGGACCTCGTCGAACCCGGCGACCTCGTCCGCGACGCAGGCCGGCGCGACGTCGGCCAGGCACTCGGCCGCGCGGTGCACCGTGAAGCGCAACGACCGCGGGCTGTGCGCGTCGAGGAGCAGGAAGGCGGCGGCGTCGGACGGCACCGGTGGGTGGTCCCGGCCACGCAGGAAGGCCTCGCCCGCGCCGCACGCCCGGAGCGCCGCCGTCCACGAGGTGACCGCGTCCGGCTCGAGCAGCCGCGACGCCAGGAGCCGTGCCGTGGAGGCGCAGCGGGTGAGCGAGCGCCCGAGGGTGAAGAACTCCCACACCTCGTCACGGCTGGCGTCCCCCTCGACCACCCCGATGGCGAGGGCACTGCGCTCCCGCACCCAACCGAGGAACTCGTGCGCACGGTCCGGGGCGATCTTCCGGGGCATCCGCGACCGCGTGACGTCGAGGCAGTCCCAGAGCTCGCTCGAGACGACCTCGCGGGCACGGCGTGCGTGGTCGCGGGCAACGGCGACCGCGGCGGCGATGGACGCGGGTTCGTGCCGATCGAGCGCGAGGGCGTCGACGGTGGCCGCGCGGTCCGGGTCGTTCGCGGGGCCGGTGGTCCCGATGACGCTGCGGAGCTCGGTGGACACGAGTCGGTCGTCGTCGAGCGTGCCTGGTTCGCGGCGGGCGACGTAGACGTCGAGCAACCGTGCGACGACGTCGGTGCGCTCCACCGCGCTCCCCACGTGGAAGACGTTCCCCGCGAGGCGACTCAGCACGGCTGCTCCTGCATGTCCAGAACCTAACGAGCCGGCGTTGCCGGGGTGTTACAGAACCGCGTCACGGGTGTTGCAGGTGTCCCGTCTCCGTGCTCGCTAGACAATCTAACTAGAGCGTCTAGCATTGGGGGCATGACGTCCGAGGTGATGACCAGCACCGCGGGGTACTGGTACGAGGACTCCGCGGTCTCCGCCGTGGACGTCCTCAACGCCCTGCGGCGGTACCGAACGGCCGAGAGCGCTGCCCAGCGCCGAGCGCGCGAGGCACTGGGGATCGGCGAGAACGCGCTGCTGGCGCTCCGGTTCCTGATCGACGCCGAGCACGACGGCCGCACCGTCAACGCGAAGGACCTCGCCGAGCGGCTCGAGATCACGGCAGCGTCGACATCGGCGCTCGTCGACCGGCTCGTCCGCAGCGGCCACGTCGAACGGCACGCCGACCCGAACGACCGCCGTGGTGTGATCCTCACCGCCACCGGCACCTCGATGCGGCACGCACTTCGGGTCATCGAGGAGCTCGACGCACGCGCGCTCGAGGTCACCGAGCACCTGCCGAGCAACGAGATGGCGGTCGTCGTGGACTTCCTGGACGAGATGGTCCGCGTCGTGGACGAGCTCGACGCCGGGTCGGACGACGCCGGTCGCGCGTAACCTGGACCGCATGGACCCTCGCGGCGAGCACCACCCCGAGGACGACATGCCGTTCGCCGAACTCGACCCGCGGGCCCGCGCAGACGCCGCACTCCGACGCATCCAGGCCGGGTCCGACCCGGCTCGTGAGGCGTTCGACCTCGCCAACACCATGAACGACGAGGCCGTGGGGCGGATCACGAAGCGCCTCCGGCAGGTGTTCCGCCGGGGCTGATCGCTCGGCAGGCCCGTGCGTGTGCCCGTGCCCGTGCGTGTGCCTGCGCGTGCGTGTGCCTGTGCCTGTGCCTGTGCGTCAGAACGCGGTGCCGACCGCGGCGATGTCGTCACGCCCGTGCCCGGCTGCACTGGCATCGGCGTAGACGCGCCCGAGTGCCTCGAGCAGCGTGGTGGACACCCCCGCCGTCCGGGCGGCATCGGTGATGAGCCCGATGTCCTTCCGCAGGCCGTCGAGTGCGAACTGGGCGGGGAACTCACCGGCGATCATCGCAGCGCCCTTGGCGTGGGCGTAGGCGGAGTCGCTCGCGCTGCCCTCGATGGCCTGCAGGAACAGCGCGGGGTCGAGCCCGAGCGCCGCCGCGAGGGCCAGCGACTGCCCGGTCGCCGCGGTGATCGAGGCGATCCAGGTGTTCGCGGCGAGCTTGAGTGCGGTGCCGTCGCCGACGTGGTCGCCGGCGCGGACGGTCTTCGCGCCGATCGCGTCGAGCACGGGGTCGACGCGGTCGAGCAGGTCCGCCGGGCCGGCCGCGAGCATCGTGAGCTTGCCCTGTTCGGCGGGGGCCTTCGTGCCGAGCATCATCGCCTCGACCAGGGTGATGCCGTACTGCTCGGCCAGTTGCAGGACCGTCGCGGCGCCGTCGACCCCGATCGTCGAGGCCTGCACCCACACGGCGTCGGTCGGGGCGTCGCCGGCGGCCCGCTCGAGGACGTCGACGACCGCGTCGGTGTCGAACAGGGTGAGCAGGACGACCTCGGCGTGCTCGACGGCGCTGGCCGGGTCACTCGCCACCGAGGCGCCGCGGTCACCCAGGGGTGCGGCTTTGTCGGCACTCCGGTTCCAGACCGTCACCTCGTGGCCGTCGCGGAGCAGTGATCCCGCCACGCCGGCGCCCATCGCACCCGTCCCCAACACCGTCACTCGCACGTGCGTCTCCGTCCTGGCGCGACAGCGTGCCGCGACCGCTCCGACGCTACGCCCGACGCCGTCAGAGGAGCCCGCGAGCCTGCAGCCACGCGGCCGGGTCGATCGGGGTGCCGGCCACGATGACCTCGAAGTGCAGGTGGGCGCCGGTCGAGACGCCCGTGTTGCCGACGGCCCCCAGGCGCTCCCCCGCGCGGAGGACCTGCCCGGGGCGGACGTCGATCGCCGACAGGTGCCCGTACCGCGTCGCGGTGCCGTCGGCGTGCTGCAGGAGGACCTGGTTGCCGTAGCCACCGAGCACACCCGCCGAGACGACCCGCCCGGGCAGCGCGGCGACGACCGGGGTCCCGATGTCCGCCGCGAAGTCGACCCCCTGGTGGTTCGAGGAGCAGGCCGCGCAGCCGACGACCCAGCGGGAGCCGAAGGCACCGGCCTCGGGGATCGCACCGGCCGTGGGGCGGACGGCTCCACCGGACGGGGCCGCGCCGCCGGGGAACCGGAGCGCCGCAGCAGCACGACCGACCGAGAAGTCGTCGCGGCCGGCGGTCGGCCCGGTCGAACCGTCGGCGACGAAGTGCTGCACACCAGCGGGTGCCGACGTGGGTTCCGGAGCGGTCGGAGCAGCGAAGGCGGTCTGCGGGGAGCCGACCGCGACGAACAGGCACGTGACCGCGGTCACCGCCACGGCGGGCAGGGTCCGCCGGGCGGGGATCCGGAAGGACGCGGGGCGGCGACGTGCGGGAGCGACAGGCTGTGCGGGAGCGACAGGCTGTGCGGGAGCAGCCGACTCCGTGGGCCGGGCGGGGTGCGTGGGCCGGATGGGCTGTGCAGGCCGGATGCGTCGCATCGGCTGGGTGGATGCCGGGGTGGCGGGAGGGGGCACCGCCACCCCGGCGGCTCGGAGCGGCCCCGGCTGTGCAGCGTGCCGTGCACGGCGCGGCCGGGGCGCGGGCGGTCGGTCGGCGGCGCGGCGCTCGGCGCCGCGTGGGCGTCGGGGCAGGCCATCGTCGAGGGTCGACATCGTGCGGAGACCGGCCCGGTCAGACGCGGACGACGCCGTCACGGGCGATCCGGTCGAGCTCGCCCACGACGGCGTCGACGACCGCGCGGGTGATCGCGTCGGCGACGGTCTCGACCAGGACGAGGTGCTCGGGACGGATCGTGACCTCGGTCACGAGAGCCGACGCCACCCGCACCGGGATCTCGTCGATCGCGGCGACGAGCGCGGCCGGCACCAGCGTGGAGTCACCCGGTCGGACGGGCGCGGACATCGGCGAGGTCGGCACCGGGGTCACGACGGCGATCGCCGGCGACGGGGTGGAGTGCGCGGTGGAGTGCGGGGCGTCGGCCTGATCGCGACGCTGGGCGATGGAGTCGAAGAGCGGGGTGGAGGACATGCTGCGGACGGTCCGATCTGGATGTCGTGGCTGGTCGTTCTCGGGCGACCGGCGATGGCGGCGTGCCGAGCGGCACGTCCGCCATTCAACCACCGATATTTCAGATGTGCAATAGTGACCGGACAGTGGCGGCGATCAGTCGGGGTCGACGGCGGCAGCGGTCGGGTCGTCCGGCTGCAGCGCACGACGGACCCGCTCGACGATCGTCGCGGGTGGGTTGTTGTAGGCGTTCGCCGACTCCTGGCCGCTGAGCTCCTGGATCGCCGCCATCACCGCATCGGTCGCGTGGCGCCGAGCACGGCCGGACGACGCCTCGCCGAAGGACGACAGGTCGATCGGCTGCCCGAACTCGATCGTCACGCGGGCGAGCTTCGGCAGCCGGGAGCCGACCGGCTGCACGTCCTCGGTGCCGGTGAGCGCGACGGGCACCACGGGGGCACCGCTCGTCAACGCCAGCCACGCCACACCCGTGCGGCCCTTGTAGATCCGGCCGTCGAGCGAGCGCGTGCCCTCCGGGTAGATCGCGAACGCCTCGCCCTCCTGCAGGCGTGCCAGCCCGAGGTCGAGGGCCTGCTGGGCCGCCGCACCCGCGCCACGTTCGACCCCGATGGCGCCGATGCCACCGAAGAACGCCCGCGAGACGGCTCCCTTGAGACCCGAGCCCGTGAAGTACTCCTGCTTCGCCAGGAACGACACCTTGCGCGGCGCCATGAGCGTGATCGCGGGCGAGTCGATGAACGAGCGGTGGTTGCTCGCGAGGATCACCGGGCCGCGCTTCGGGACGTTCCGACGACCGATGATCTTCGGGCGCCACAGCAACCGGGCGAGCGGGGTCACCACCGCGCGACTGAGCACGGTGGCGAACTTCGTCGAACCGGACACCGGACCTCCTCGTGGTGACGAGCTACCGAGTGTAATGAGGCGCGCGGCGGGTACATGCCCGGAACGGCATGCAGTGGTGGCAGGGCGTCAGTCGGCCGCGGCGACGACGTCGAGGACCGCCCGCCCGTACCGCTCGAGCTTCGCCGCGCCGACCCCGGAGATCTCGCCGAGCTGGTCGACGTCGGCGGGTCGGACGGCGGAGATGCCCCGGAGCGTCCCGTCGTTGAAGACCACGTACGCGGGGACGCCCTGCTCGCGGGCCTCGGCGGCACGCCAGGCACGAAGGGCCTCGAACAGGCCGACGGCTTCCTGCGGCATGTCGGTGACGACCGTCCGTCGACCGCTGCGTCCGGCCCGCGGTGCCTTGACCGGGTCGCGACGCATCCGCACCTGCACCTTGCCGGTCAGGACCTCGGCGCTCGTGGGACTGAGGACGACCGTGCCGAAGCCGTCGCCCGACACCGCCGCGTAGCCCTGGGCCAGCACCTGTCGTGCGACCGCGCGCCACTCGCCCTCGGACAGGTCGGCACCGATGCCGAAGGTCGCCAGGGTGTCGTGCTGCAGCTCCTGCACGCGGGGCGAACGCTTGCCGATCAGGATGTCGACCAGGTGCGAGACGCCGTACCGCTGGCGGCGCTCGCGCTCGAGCCGCACGACGGTGGACAGGAGCTTCTGCGCGGGGATCGTGCCGTCCCACGACTCCGGCGGCGCGATGCACGTGTCGCAGTTGCCGCACGGGGAGCTCTCCTGCCCGAAGTACGCGAGCAGCCGCACCCGGCGGCACTCGATCGTCTCGCACAGGCTGAGCATCGCGTCGAGGTGGGCGCTGAGCTGCCGACGGTGCGCGGCGTCGCCCTCGGACTGGTCGATCATCCGCCGCTGCTGCACGACGTCGTTCAGGCCGTACGCGAGCCACGCGGTGGCCGGCAGCCCGTCACGACCCGCACGGCCCGTCTCCTGGTAGTACCCCTCGACCGACTTCGGCAGGTCGAGGTGCGCCACGAACCGGACGTCGGGCTTGTCGATGCCCATGCCGAACGCGATGGTGGCCACCATGACGACGCCGTCCTCGCGCAGGAACGTCGACTGGTTGCGCGCACGCACCCGGGCGTCGAGGCCCGCGTGGTACGGCAGGGCGTTGATCCCCTGCTCGGCCAGGGCGGTCGCGGTGCGCTCGACGGAGTTGCGGGACAGGCAGTACACGATGCCGGCGTCGCCGCTGTGCTCCGTGCGGATGAAGGTGAGCAGCTGCTGCAGCGCGCCGGTCTTCGGCTCGATGCGGTACTGGATGTTCGGCCGGTCGAAGTCGGCGACGAAGTGCGCGGCGTCGTCGAGGCCGAGCCGTGCGGAGATCTCGCGGTGGGTCTGCGGCGTCGCGGTGGCGGTCAGGGCGATGCGCGGCACCGTCGGCCACCGCTCGTGCAGGACGCTCAGCTCGAGGTAGTCCGGGCGGAAGTCGTGGCCCCACTGGGCGACGCAGTGTGCCTCGTCGATGGCGAACAGCGAGACGCGCGCACGGTCGAGGAGCGCACGGGTGGACTCGAGTCGGAGCCGCTCGGGCGCGAGGTAGAGCATGTCGACCTCGCCCTGCACGACCGCCCGTTCGACTCGAGACCGCTCGTCGGGGCCCTGCGTGGAGTTGAGGAACGCGGCGCGCACGCCGTTCGCCGCGAGGGCGTCGACCTGGTCCTGCATCAGGGCGATGAGCGGCGACACCACGACCCCGACGCCGTCGCGGACGAGCGAGGGCACCTGGTAGCAGAGGGACTTGCCACCGCCGGTCGGCATGAGCACGAGGGCGTCACCACCGCCGACCACCTGGTCGATGATGGCCGCCTGCTCACCGCGGAAGTCGTCGTAGCCCCACACGCGGTGCAGCACGTCGAGCGCAGCGGCACGCGGTGCGGACACGGCATCGGGAGCAGGCACGGCAGCGGGCGCGGGCGTGGTGCTCATGCCACGAGCCTACGGGCGACCGGCGACACCCACCGCACTGTCCACAGTCGGGGTCAGCGCGCCTCGCCGTGCTCGGCGCCGTCCGTGCCGGAGTCGGCACGGCGGTCGGAACCGGCCACGTCGTCGGCGCGGGCCGGCGTGGTCGCCCAGCCCGTGCCTCCAGGCCGCGTCCATCGCACCCCGCCCGCCCAGGCCGGGGTCACACCGCGGAACCTGGGTGCCTCGTGCCCGGCGAACCGGCGGTCCAGGCCCCGCCACCACGCCAGGAACTCGACCATGCCCCAGAACGCGAGCGACGTGCCCAGCGTGACGAGCCAGCCCTGCCACGTGCCGTTCGCGTCGGACGAGGTCAGGTCGATCCGCGACCAGCCGGGTGCCTGCAGCACGAAGATCATGATGTTGTTGAACGCGTGCTGCAGGACCGTGGCCTCGAGCCCACCGGTCCGGAGGACGATGATCGCCGCGATCAGGCCGAACGAGCCGACGTCGAGGATGCCCCAGACGTTGTAGCCGTTCGGGATGTGCAGCACCGCGAACACGACCGTCGAGATCGCCACGGCGATGATCGTGCCGGCGCGACGCGGGATCCACGACGCGATCGTCTGCATCAGGAAGCCACGGAAGATGTACTCCTCGGCCGCGCCCTGGAACGGGACGAGCAGGACGACGAGGACGATCGTCAGGGTGAGGGTGCCGAGGGAGACCGTCGACTGGCCGATCGCGTCGTGGTTCCACGCCAAGCCCCCGTCGAAGGTGAGCATGCCGCTCCCCTGCCACCAGAACATGAACGCGGCGATGACGAGCGTCGGCAGCAGGCACCACGCCGTCCAGGCCCACCGGACCCGGAACCGCGTCGACGACAGGATGCCGGCCGGTCCGATCCGCGCGATCTTCACGGCGAGCAGGATCCCCGGCAGCAGGACCACGAGCGACACCAGCGACATCGAGAGCACGACCGGGTCGGTGGGGTCGAGCGCACCGCTCGCCAGGTCGTTCTGCAACTGGATCAGGCCGTCGGCGCCCTGTGCGCGGAGGATCGGAACGAAGTACGCGACCGCGATGACGATCTGCGACACGAGGTACCACCCCGCCAGGAACGCGAGGGCGACGAGCGGCCGCCACCACCTCCAGCGCGCGTCGATCCGGGGCAGGCGCTGGTAGGGAACACTCACGCACCGCAGGGTACCGGGCCGGGCAGGATGGGAGCCGTGCTCACCGTCCTGTTCGGCCTGTCCGGCGCGATCGTCTACGGGTTCGCCGACTTCCTGGGCGGACTCGCCTCGCGCCGCGTCCGACCGGTCGTCGTCACGGCGGTGGCCGCCGCGATCGGGATCCTGCCGCTGCTCGTCGGGCTGGTGGTCCTGGGTGGCGTGTTCTCGTGGCCGGCCGCGGTCTGGGGTGCGGTCGCCGGGCTCTCCGGCGGTGTCGGGGTGCTGCTGCTCTACGCGGCACTCGCGATCGGACCGATGAGCGTGCTCTCCCCCGTCACCGCCGTGTTCGCGGCCGTCGTGCCGGTGCTCGTCGCGGTGCTCCGCGGCACGGTGCTGTCGCCCGTGGCCACCGGCGCGCTCGGGGTCGCCGTCGTCGCGGTGGTCCTGGTCGCGGTGGTCCGGGACGCCTCGGGCACACGGCTCACCGCGCGGGGCGTCGTCGCCGCCGCCGTCGCCGGGTGTGGCTTCGGCGGGATCGTGCTGGCCTACGACATGACGCCGTCCGACTCGGGCATCGCACCCCTCGTGGTCGCGCGGGTGCTGCAGGCGGTGCTGCTGGGTGCGGCGGCGATCGTCGTCGTGCTCCGGACGGGAGGCCCGGTGTCCGCCCCGACGTCGGCCCGCCCCGACGGGGCTGCCGCCGTCCACGAGCCTCGGTCGCGTCGCGCATGGGGTCCGCGGCTGCTGGTCACGGTGGCCGTGTGCGGCGTCTTCGACGCGATGGCGAACGTGTTCATCCAGGCGGGACTGCACAGCAGCGACGACCCGGCGACCCTGCCCGTCGTGAGTGTGCTCAACGCGCTCTACCCGATCGGCACGGTGATGCTGGCCGGGGTGGTGCTGCGGGAACGGTTGACCGCGCAGCAGTGGATCGGCATCGTGCTGGCGTTCGTCGCGTCGGTGGCGCTGGCGCTGGCGTAGGGCCCGTTCGGGGCTGGCACGGTGCCGGGTCGGGTCGGGTCGGGGCCGGTCGGGGCTGGTCGGGGCTGGTCGGGGCTGGGCGGGGCGGGGCGGGGTTGGGCCGGTCGGGGGCGGCCACCCCGTGCGAGGTCGACCGCCCGGTGCAGACCTGCAGCACCGCACGAGGCCGCCGACACCGCACCCGATGAGCGAACCCGCACCGTGCAGCCTGGGCTCCGGAGCACGAGGAGGCCCTCAGGCGTCGGGGATGAGGCGCTTGCCGAGCGAGACCGTGCGGTCGTCGGTGTAGCCGAGGGCCGCGTAGAACCCGAGCACCTGCTCGTTGCCCGTCCGCACCTGGAGGTTGAGCTTCGGGCAGCCGAGGTCGGTGAGCAGCCGCTCGAACTCGGCCATCAGGGTGCGACCGAGGCCGGAGCCCTGCAGGTCCGGGCGCACGGCGAGGTAGTTCACCCAGCCGCGGTGCCCGTCGAAGCCTGCCATGCCCGCGGCGACCACTTCGGCGGTGTCGGAACCGTCCGGCTCCGCGACCAGGAAGAGCTCGGACTGGACCGTCAGCTTGCGGGCGATGTCACGCCGGGGGTCGTTCCAGGGTCGGACGAGGTCGCACGATTCCCACAGGGCGACGACCGCGTCGGTGTCCTCGGTGCGGAACGGGCGGATCCGGTACTCCATGCCCCCACGTTAACGGGGGTGGGGAGAACGTCGTCACCGGCCTGTCGCCGTGATCTGATAGACCTGTCCGACCACCAAGCCGATCAGGAGCCCCGTGACCGCACACGACACCCTCCCGTCGCGCCGCAGCGCACGGGACGACGAAGCCGGTTCGCGGTCCCGGCGTTCCCCGCGCAGACGGCAGACGGTCGGCGGCGCGATCGTGTCGCTCATCGCCGAGTTGCTCATCATCGCGGGTGCCGGCACCGGCCTGTACGTCGTGTGGACGGCGTGGTGGACCGACGTCGTCGCCGTGAACGAGCAGACGAAGCTCGTGCAGGGCCTCGACCAGGTCAAGACGCCGAAGGTCGAGGGCACCGAGCACCGTGGCACCGCACCCGTGCTGGACGAACCGCCGGGGTTGTCGGACGTGTTCGGCACGATGCAGATCCCCCGGTTCGGTAAGGACTACAACCGGCCGATCGGCGAGGGCACGGATCGTGAGCAGGTCCTCAACACCATCGGGCTCGGCCACTACCAGGACACCGCGATGCCCGGAGCACCCGGCAACTTCGCCGTGGCCGGACACCGCGTCACCTACGGCAAGCCGCTCAACCAGATCGCGGAGCTGCAGAAGGGCGACTCGGTCGTGGTCCGGGTCACCGACGTCAAGACGAAGTTCGACGTCTGGTACGTCTACAAGGTCACCGACAGCCAGATCGTCACGCCCGACAAGATCGAGACGATCGCGCCGGTGCCGAACGAGCCGGGCGTGGAACCGACCCCCCAGGACCGCTGGCTCACGCTGACCGCCTGTCACCCGATGTGGTCCGCGGCGGAGCGGTTCGTGACGCACGCGAAGCTCGACTACTGGATGCCCGCGTCCGAGGGCACCCCGAAGGAACTCTCGGAGACCGCCAAGTGATCTTCCCCCTGGTCTGGCGGCTGCTGCCCGGCCCCACCGCCCTGAAGGTGCTCGAGCTGCTCGTGCTCCTCGTCGCCATCGTGTTCGTGCTGTTCCAGTGGGTGTTCCCGTGGATCGCGGCGGACATCCTGCCGCCGCCCGACGGCACGGTGGAGTCGACACCGACCCCGTAGCGTCCCGCCGGTCAGACCGTGGTCGTCACCTGCGACCCGCCGGCCGGGTTGCGTCGCACGGCGATCCGCTCCGGGATCCGCTGCTTGAGTTCCTCGACGTGGCTGACGATCCCGACCTGTCGCCCGCCCGCGGTCAGTCGCGACAACTGCCCGATGACGTCGTCGAGGGTCTCGGGGTCGAGCGTGCCGAACCCCTCGTCGACGAACAGGGTGCCGAGCGAGACCCCGCCGGCCTCGGCCTGCACGACGTCGGCCAGGCCGAGCGCCAGGCACAGCGACACGGTGAACGTCTCGCCGCCCGACAGGCTGCGGGGATCACGGATGGTGTCGGTCGTGTGGTCGTGCACGGCGAGGGCGAGCCCCGTCCGTCGCGACCGTGACCCGGATTCCCGTTCGTCGGAGGTCTCGAGGGTGAACCGCCCGGCGAGCATGCCGCGCAACCGGTCGTTCGCCGCCGCCACGACGTCCTCGAAGCGCCGCATGAGCACGTAGGTGCCGAGCGTGATGCCGGTCGGGTTCACCGATGCCACACCGTTCGCGACGTCGGCGAGCCGGACGACGGCGCGGCTGCGGGCCGAGGTCTCCTGCCGCGCGCGAACGGCGCGGTCGACCTCGGTCGCACACTGCTCGACGGCCTCGGCGCGGTGCGCTGCGGTGACCGCGAGCCGGGTGGCCTCGTCGAGCTCGGCCGTGGCGCGGACCCGTTCAGCCTGGGCCGCCTGCAGGTCGAGCTGCTCCGGATCGTCGTCGGCGGCCTGCACCACCGCGGGGTCGTCGAGCCCTGCCCGGACGACGGCGCGTTCGGCCTCGGCTGCGCTGATGCTGCTGCGGAAGCGTGCGACGGTGTCGGGCTCGAGCAGGCCGGCTCGTGCGGCGTCGACGTCGGGGAACGCCTGCTCGTCGAGGACCCGGGCGACCTCGGCGCTGCGCTCGTCGCGTGCGCGGGCCGCGACTGCCGCGCGGTCGTCGGCCTCGGCGACGGCGCGGAGCACCGTCAGCCGTCCGTCGAGCTCGTCGACCACGGCCCGGAGCGAGACCGGCGCGCTGTCGCTGTCGCTGGTGTCGTCGCCGTCGAGCAGCGCGCCGAGCCGGTCGATCGCCTCGTGCACAGATCGCAGGTCGGCCTCGAGCCGCTCGGCATCTGCGGCCGCAGTCGTCACGAGCACCGTCCGCCGGGCGTCGAGGTCGTTCCGCTCACGCTCGAGCGCCCTGGTCGCGGTGTCGTGCGCCGTTCGCTCACGCTCGTGGTCCAGCACGAGCGCCGCGGCGTCGTGCGCCGCTCGGACCCGCTCGTCGGCGGCGACCGACATGGCGTCGAGGGCGACCGCGTCGACCGCGCCGACGACGGCGACCAGTCGGAGGTACTCGGCGCGCTCGACGGCCAGGTCGGCCGCGGCGTCCGCGAGCTGCTGGTCGGCCAGACGCGTGGCGTCGCCCGCGGACTCCACCGCCTGGATCGTCGGGTGGTCGTCCTGCGGCGCGGCCACGGAGGGGTGCACGGTCGACCCGCAGACCGGGCACGGGTCACCGGGGGTCAGCGCGGCTCCGAGCTCTCCGGCGAGCCCGGCGATCCGCCGCTCGCGCAGGGAACGTTCGGCGTCGAGCGCCTCGGTGGCACGACGGCGGGCATCGGCCACGATGCGTTCGGCATCGGCGACGCGATGCTCGGCGCCGTCGCGCGCGGCCAGGTCGGCGCGGAGCGACTGCACCCGGGCGACCTCGTGCGCGGCGGCGTCGGCGTCGGCAGCGGTCGTCGAGGCGGTGCGGGCGGCCTCGACGATCCGGGCTCGTTCCGTCGGCCGGGCTTCGAGCGCGGTGTCGAGGGCGGCGAGGTCGTCGGTGAGCCGCGATGCGGTCGCAGTGGTCTCGGCGATGGCGGTGCGTCGTGCGTCCGCTTCGGCCTCGACCGCGACGACGTGCCGGACGTCGGACAGGGCGTCGGTCAACGTGTCGCGGCGCCGGACGACCTGCCCTGCATCGGCGGCGAGGAGCGCGTGCTGGTCACGCAGCCGGGCCGCTGCCGCGGCGGTGTCGTCGGCCCGCACGGTTGCGGCGTCGAGGCCGTCGGCAACCGCCGCGACCCGGGCGGCGCGCTCGGCCGTCGCGACCGCTGCCCGCGCCTGCTCGATCTGCGGGGCGTCGTCGTCGAGCAGCGCCTGCCGCCGCAGCAGTGCCGCTCGCCGGTCGAGGGCGGCCGCACGAGCCGTCACCGATCGTTCGTGTTCGGTCGCCGCCGTCGCAGCGGCAGCCGCAGCCGCCCGGGCTGCCCCGGCGGCGTCGGCCGTCGCGCGGAGGGACGCCACCGTGCCGGGGACCACGGATTCGTCAGCGTCGGCGAGGCCGGCCGCCTGCGCGAATCGGGCCAGGGCGTCGCGGACGCGGTCGTCGGCCCCCTCGACCTCGGCCTGCACGGCTCGGCGGCGAGCGGCGAGCTCGTCGGCGGTGCGGTCGTAGACCTGGGTGCCGAACAGCGACTGCAGGAGCTTCCGGCGGTCTTCCCCCGGGGAGCGGAGGAACCGTGCGAACTCGCCCTGCGGCAGCACCACGGTCTGCAGGAACTGCGCGCGGTCGAGCCCGACGATCCGGGCGATCTCGACCCCGACCTCGGGGATGCGGGACGACATGGGTTCGCCGGCGACGTCGGTGGGCGCCGCGAGTCGGAACAGCTCCACGGACGCCTGCTGCTTCACCGTGCCGGTCCCCCGCTGCTTCGGTCGGTCGTACTGCGGGGTGCGCCGGACCCGGAACACGCCCGCACCGGTCTCGAACACGAGCTCGACGAACGGCTCGACCACGGGGTCGGCGTGCTGGCTGTGCAGCCGGTCGGAGCTGGCGTCGGACCCGGCGAGTCCGCCGTACAGGGCGAACACGACGGCGTCGATGATCGTCGACTTGCCGGAACCGGTCGGCCCTTCGAGCAGGAAGACCCCGGACGCGGCCAGCGCCGCGAAGTCGATGGTCACGAGGTCGGGGTACGGCCCGATGGCGCGCAGTTCGAGTCGGTGCAGGTACATCAGCGGTCCCCCTCACGCTGCAGGGCGAGCGCCGCGGCCTCGTACGCCTCGGTGAGCACCGCCCGTTCGTCGTCGTCGGGCAGCCCGCCGGTGGCGAAGGCCACGAAGTCACCGGCGACCTCGACCGGGTCGGACGTCGCGGTGACGGCCCGCGCGGCGGTGGCGGTCGGCCGGTCCGCCGGTTCGTGTGTGATCGCCAGGGCGTGCGGGAAGTGGTCCTTCACGCGGGCGTACATGCGTTCCGGGTGCACGGTGTCGGTCACCGCGACGCGGACCCAGGCATCGGTATCGGCCCGGAAGTCCCCGGACTCGATGGCGTCGATGCTGCCCCGGACGTCCACGAGCCGCCGCGGCACCGGGGTCGGCACGAGCTCGACGGTGACGGCACCGGCCGCGTCGAGTTCGGCGATGGTCACGGACTTCCGCTGGTGCCGCTCGCCGAACGAGAACGCCAGCGGTGACCCGGCGTACCGGACCCGGTCGTCGTCGCCGACGCGTTGCGGGCCGTGCAGGTGTCCGAGGGCGACGTAGTCGAACCCGTCGAACACCGACTCGGCGACGCGGTCGACCCCGCCGACGCGGATGTCCTGCTCGCTGTCGCTCGGGTCGGCGCCCCCGACGAAGGCGTGCGCGACGACGACGCTCCGGGTGCCGGCCCGCGTCTCGAGGTCGGCGCGGACCCGTTCGGTGGCGGCGTGCACGACGGCGTGGTGCGAGCGGGCGAGGGGTTCGTCGGGGACCGCCGCCAGGGCGTACCGCGTGAGGTCGGGGTGCAGGTACGGGATGCCGTACACGGCCACCGGGCCGTCGTCGTCGGTCACGAGCACCGGATCGGCCACGTGTGCGGGCTCGGCGAGGATGCGCACGCGCTGCCCCATCACGCCGGCCCCGAAGCCGAGCCGCGCGGCGGAGTCGTGGTTGCCCGGCGTGAGCACCACCGTCGTGGTCTCGGCGAGGCGCTCCAGCACGCGGGAGAGCATGCGGACGGCGTCCACCGGCGGGATCGCACGGTCGTAGACGTCGCCGGCGATGACGACGAGGTCGACCGCGCGCTCGCGGGCGAGGTCGACGAGCCAGTCGGTGAACGCGGCCTGGTGCTCGAGCAGGTCGGCACCCAGCAGTGTGCGGCCGAGGTGCCAGTCGCCGGTGTGCAGGATGCGCATGCGGCCACGGTAACGCCGTCCGGGGACATCCCCGGACACCTCGCGGTGCCCTGTGGACAACCGATCGGGCGTCAGTTCGCGCAGCTCAGGTTCGTGCCGACGAGCGCGGTCTGGATGCGCGTCGTCGCCGTGCTGTCGACGTACCAAGAACCTGCCCAGTTGGTGCGGATCTTCACGGTGACGACCGCACCGAGGGTGAGGATGCCGCTGCCCGTGACCCGGATCGGCGCCGTGCTGCCCGCCGGTCCGGTCGCCGCGATCGTGTTCGCGTTCGTGTTGAGCACCGAGAAGGACGCCGCTGCCGGCCCGTTGTACGCGAAGCCGATGTTCACCGAGCCGTCACCGTTCGGCGTGCAGGTCAGCGCCGTGGCGGGGGTCGCCGTGCCCGCCGTGAAGGCCGCGGTCGGTGCGACGGTGGTCCGTGACCAAGGAGCCGCGTCCGCCGCTCCTGGCAGCAGGACACTGGCTGCCGCAGCGAGCACGAGCACCGCGGCGCCGCCGCCGACGCGGCGCAGTCGGCGCACGCGACGCGCTCGTCGCCGCAGCGCGCGACGGGTGAGGACGCTGGACGCAGCGGTCGGGAGGCCCGTGGCGGCGCCGTCCCGCGCCTCCAGGCCGTCGTCGGTACCGGCTGCAGGACCGGCCGCGTGGTCCGGGCCAGCCGCGGCGTCCGGACCGCCGGCTGCACCGTCGGTGTCGTCGTCGGCTTCGACGAGTCGCCGGAGCGACCCGTCGATCGTGCAGAGCGCGAGCACCGCGGTCAGGCCGAGCGCGAGCATCGCAACCAGGCCCCACTCCCCTGCACTGATCCACCGGATCGGGGTGCCGATGAAGGGGATGCGCAGGAAGGCGACGCCGTGCACCGCGGAGCGCTCGATCGGTGTCGAGTCCTGCTGCGGGTTGGCGTCGCCCTTCGTGACCATGGTGCCGCCGGGGCCGTCCTCGACGTAGCGGTGCATGCGCAGGTGGTCCGCCTGGTCCGGGTCGTCGGCGAGCAGGACCTTGCCCGTCGCGATCTCGCCGGAGCCGACCGGACGCGAGACGACCACGTCACCGGGGACGATCCGCGGCTGCATCGAACCGGTCATCACGGTGGTCGGCTGCCAGCCGATGAGGGCCGGCGCGGCCGCCCAGAGCGCGAGGCCGAGCAGCGTCGCGACCACGCCCCGGGCGACGGTGGCGATGACGACGCGCCCCCAGTCGACGGCGTCACGGACCGCTGCGTGCGGTGCGGGACCACCGTGCACTGCGATGCTGCTCATGACTGCCTTCGACCGGGGGCGCGTTGCGGGGCGGGAACGAACGGGGCTGGTTCGGCCCCGGGCCCGGCTCAGCTGTTCTGGGCCTCCCAGGTGAAGCCGAGGGCTGCGG
The DNA here is from genome assembly GCF_903970855.1 of Curtobacterium sp. ME12. Lineage (NCBI taxonomy): Bacteria > Bacillati > Actinomycetota > Actinomycetes > Micrococcales > Microbacteriaceae > Curtobacterium > Curtobacterium sp. ME12. The sequence goes on along the minus strand of NZ_CAJCKD010000023.1, from coordinate 3,607 downwards.
TGCCGCCCTGCACCGTGTTCGGCGCGGTGCTCGAGACCGTGTAGGTGACGCGGTAGACGCGCGTCTCGGACGCGGTGCCCGTCGGGGCCCAGGTGCCGACGCCGGTCGCGTAGTTGGTCGACGCGGCGCCGAAGCCCGCGACGGTGCCGCTGTAGAGCGAGCCGCCGGTGGCGGCCGGGGTGAAGCCGGAGCAGGAGCCGAAGCCGCCGCCGGTGCCCTGCTCGACGGTCAGGTTGACGTTCGCCGCCAGGTCCTTCGTGGTCGAGACGTTCGTGCCGTAGAGCTTCACGGCCGAGGGCAGCGAACCGGTCGACGTCACCGCGATGCAGTTCGCACCGGTCGAGCCGGGCTTCAGGTTGTTCGCCGTGAACAGCGCGGTGTTGTTGTCGTCGTCGGACAGGGCGACACTGCCGGCCGTCCAGTTGTTCGTCGGGTTGACCGTGGTCGAGGAGAAGGCCGCGTACGAGGCCGTCGACACGACGACCCCCGAGGCGACGAGGGCGGCGGGGATGGCGATCCAGGCGGCGAGGCGGGCAGCACGAGGCGTGACACGAGACATGGTTGGACTCCGTGAGGAAGAGATCTGATCGGTGGTTCGGACGGGCCCGCGGTGGTTGGTCGCGCTACGTGCCGAGGTGGTACGACGATCAAGCTACTTTGCGGTCGAGTTGCTCACAAGGGCGAGGACACCCCCCGTGCTGGGGGTATCTTAATGATTGAGATACTTGTTGACTGAGATTCCCACCCCGAACCTGAGACGAGCCCCCATGACGGACACCGACCCGGCCGTCCTCCCCCCGCACACACCCGCCGCCCCCGCGGCACGCGTCGACCCCGTGACCCCGCCGGCGCCGGTGTCGCCCGACGTGACGGCGCTCGACCCGATCGGCGCCGGGGCGGACCCGGACGTCGACCTCCCGCGACTGCTCACCGCCTTCCGGGTGCTCCAGGTGCAGCACGCGCGCGTCCTGCACCACGAGAGCACGATCCGCGGGCTGCACGACACGGACACCCGCTTCGTGTTCTTCCTCAGCGCCGCCGGCGGCCACGGCGTGACCCCGAAGCAGGCCGGCGAGTACCTCGAACTCACCACCGGTGCGATGACGTCGCTGATCGACCGACTCGAGAAGCACGGACACCTGGAGCGTCGCCCGAACCCCGAGGACCGCCGGAGCGTGCTGCTGCACCTCACACCGTCGGGCACGGCGGTCGCCCGCGAGGTCGGCGCCGTCTACTCCGACGCGTTCCGGCAGGTCGTCGCACCGTCGGACCGTGCCGCGGTCGCGGCCGCGTTCGAGGGGCTCGGCGCCGCCCTGGAGCGCCACCACCGCAGCACCGCCGTGTGACAGCGGGTGTCACGGCCCCCGCGTAGCGTGAGCGCCATGACCCCCTCTGAACTCCTCATCGAAGCGTTCTCCCGCGTCCCCGAGACGGTCGAGCGGGCCGTCGACGGGCTCTCCGAAGACCAGCTCGCGGCACGCCCGGCCGCCGGGGCGAACACCCTGGCGTGGCTCGCATGGCACATCGCCCGCGGCCAGGACGTGCAGATCGCCGACCTCGCCGGCTCCGAGCAGGTCTGGACGGCGGACGGCTGGTACGACCGGTTCGGCCTGCCGTTCCCTGCCGAGGCGCTCGGCTACGGCATGTCCCGCGACGACGTCGGGCGGGTGCGGGCGTCCGCCGAGCTGCTCACCGGGTACCTGCGCGCCGTGCACGAGCGCACGGTCGCGTACCTCGGCACGCTCGGCCCGGACGACCTCGACCCCGTCGTCGACGACGCGTGGGACCCGCCCGTGACGGCCGGCGCGCGACTCGTGAGCATCCTGGACGACTGCACGCAGCACGCGGGGCAGGCCGGCTTCGTACGCGGGCTGCTGTTCTTCAACCGCTGAAGGCGCGCTGCCGCGCGGCCGCTTCGTGAGCAGGAATGGTCGGGTCCGACTTCGCGACCCGACCATTCCTGCGCACCATGTGACGGACGGGAGGCCCGGTACCAGCTGGTGGGGCCCACCTCCCGTCCGTCGTGTGGTCGCGACTACCGCGCGGCGAGCTCCGACACGATGCCGTCACCGGGTGCGGCCTGCACCAGGTCCGCCTCGATCTCCGCGCGCTCGAGGATGCCCTCGATCTTGCGGATGCGGCCACGCGGGACGATCGTCACGACCGTGCCCTCCTTGCCGGCACGGCCCGTGCGGCCGGAGCGGTGCATGTACGCCTTGTAGTCGTCCGGGGCATCCGCCTGCACGACGAGCGAGACGTCGTCGACGTGGATGCCGCGGGCGGCGACGTCGGTGGCGACGAGCACGTTCACCCGGCCGCTGGTGAGCAGCTGCAGGTTGCGGGTTCGGCGCGACTGGTTCAGGTCGCCGTGGAGCGAGGTCGCGCGGATGCCGGCGTCCTCGAACTGGTCGGCCAGACGCTCGGCGTAGGCACGGGTCCGGGCGAAGACGATGGTCTTGCCGTCGCCGGCGACCAGCTCCTCGAGGAGACGGTCCTTCTCGCGCTGCTCGACCACGAGGACACGGTGGTCGATGGTCGAGGACGCCTGGTCCTCACCCGCGACCTCGTGCACGCTCGGCTCGTGCAGGAACTGCTCGACGAGCGCCGCGACCTGGGTGTCGAGCGTCGCGCTGAACAGCAGCTTCTGCGCGCGGTTGCCCTGCGGGGTGACCTCGGCCGTGGCGGAGAGGATCTCCTGCACCGGCTCGAGGAACCCGAGGTCGCACATGTGGTCGGCCTCGTCGAGCACGGAGATGATGACCTCGCTGAGGTCGAGCTTCCCCTTGTTCATGAGGTCCTGCACGCGACCGGGGGTGCCGACGATGATGTCGACACCGCGCTCGAGCGCGCCCTCCTGACGGCCGTAGGGCACGCCGCCGTAGATCTGCGTCGTGAACAGGCCGACGGAACGGGCGATGGGCTGCACCGTGCGGTCGATCTGCAGGGCGAGCTCACGGGTCGGCGCGAGGATGAGCGCACGCGGGGCGCGGCCCATCTTGCGCTTGGTGCCACCGCCGTGCTCCATGAGCTTCTCGACCAGCGGCGCACCGAAGGCGATGGTCTTGCCGGAGCCGGTGCGGCCACGGCCGAGGACGTCCTTGCCGGCGAGCACGTCGGGGATCGTCGCCGCCTGGATCGGGAACGGGCTCGACGCGCCGAGCTCCTGCAGGGCGCGGGAGATGTTGCCGCCGATGCCGAGGTCGCCGAAGGTCACGCCCTCGACGTCGGCCGCGATCGTGGCCTCGGCCTGGAGCTTCTCGAGCTTGACGTCGTCGGCCGGCACGAACCCGCCGCGCTCGGGCTCGTCGAACGAGCGGCGCGGGGCACGGTCGGTGCGGTCGTCGCGGTCGAACTTGCGCGGGGCGCGGCCGTCACGGTCGAACTTGCGCGGAGCATCGCGGTCGAACGAGCGACGCGGACGGTCGTCGCTGTCACGACGCGGTGCACGGTCATCGCGGTCGAACGAACGACGCGGACGGACGTCGTTGTCACGACGGGGAGCACGGTCGTCACGGTTGAAGCTGCGCGGTGCACGGTCGTCGCGGTCGAACGAGCGACGCGGACGGTCCTCGTTGTCACGACGGGGAGCACGGTCGTCACGGTTGAA
>NZ_CAJCKD010000022.1:0-60789 GCF_903970855.1 Curtobacterium sp. ME12 | reverse complement strand
CTGCTCAGCTGAGCTGACGACCGGACGGGAGGCCCGTGGCGGCGTCGCCACGGGCCTCCCGTCCGCCTGCTGGTCACGCTGGGTCGCGCCCGTTCCTTCCCATGGCACGCGCGATGCCTGGTGGTTCCGGGCACACCTGGTGAGAAGTTCCGACCAGGTACGCCCGGAAGCGCCAGGTACGCCCGGAAGCGCAGTGCGCGCGGATCAGAACTCGGCGGGGCGCCGCACGTCGGTCAGGCCGGCGGTGGCGAAGCCGCCGCGGATGAGCGGCACGGCCCGGCGCACTGCCTGGTCGATGCGGAGCTCCAGGTCGACGCTCGCGATGTCGTAGCCACCCTCGCGCTTGGCGAAGTCCCGCTCGTTCCCGAACACCCCGAGCGGCAGGGTCGTGGACTGGAAGAACCCGAACAGCGGGCGCATCTGGTGCTCGACGAGCAGGGCGTGTCGGTCACTGCCGCCGGTGGCGGTCAGGAGCACCGGGGTGTCGACGAGGTCGTACTGGCCGACCCAGTCGAAGAACAGCTTGAAGGCGCCGGAGTAGGCCGCTCGGAAGGCCGGACTGCCGACGACGAGCACGTCCGCGGCCTCCACCGTCTCGAGGGCCCGGCGGGTGCGCTCGGACATCGTCTCGCGACCCGAGGCCGCTCCGATGTCGGCGAGCAGCGGGCCGATCTCGATCGTCTCGGTCCGGGCGCCGTCGATCTCCTCGGCCAGCCGGGCCACCGTCGCCGCGACCAGGGTCGAGGTCCGCGAGGGGTCCGATGGGCTGCCACTGACACCGACGACCAGTTCTCCGCTCATGCGGTCGATGCTCACACGCTGCCGGCGCGGGCGGCACGTTCGTGACGACATGTGTCGGGTGCCAGTCGGTCGGGGTAGCGTCCGCGCCATGCAGACCTTCCTGCCGTACGCCGACTTCCGGGCATCCGCCGAGGTCCTCGACGACCGGCGGCTCGGCAAGCAGCGGGTCGAGACCCTGCAGGTGATGCGCGCCCTGACGCTCCCCGACTACGGCTGGCAGCACCACCCGGTGACGGCGATGTGGCGTGGCTACCGTCCGGCGCTGATGGCGTACCAGGAGGCCACGTGCCGCGTCTGGGCCGAGCGCGGGTACGCCGACACGTGCCTCGAGAAGACCCTGCTCGACCTGGGTCGTGTGCCGGAGGACCTGGCGGCGTACGAGCGCGGCGACGTGCCGATCCCGCCGTGGAACGACGACGAGGCCCTGCACGTCTCGCACCGGTCGAAGCTCGTGCAGAAGGCGCCGGAGCACTACCGGGAGCTGTTCCCGGACGTGCCCGACGACCTGGACTACGTCTGGCCCGGGACCCCCGAACCGGCGACCCGCGCCGTCTGACCGTCGGGCGACCGCCTGGCCGTCAGGCGACCGGGATCCAGCGACCACCCTCACGCCGGGTGACGACGTCGGAGCGGATCTCGACCGCGTCCCGCAGTCCGTCGACCACGGCGTCGCGGACGGCCGCGGCGACACGGTCGTCGTCGGCCTCGAAGCGCACGACCGCGCACGGGACGCCACGGAGCAGCCGGACGTCCTCGGCCTCGACGACGGCGCGGTCGCGCACCAGTGCGGCCGCGGCGGGCAGGACGGCGTCCGGTGCCGTGCCGGGCGCGAGGGCACCGATCGCCAGGGTCACGCGGTACGAGGGCACGCGACGACGCTACCGGGGAACCGGACCCCGCCGTGGGCTGCAGGGGAACCGACGCCGCTCAGGGGTGCGGACGTCGACCCACGGCGGGATCGCGGTGTACGGCGGGACACGACGACAGGGGGAACGTCGCGCCCCGCGCCGGACGTCGATCAGGGGTCGACATCCGGTCTGGGTCCACCGCGCGGCTCGGTTCAGGGGAACCGCACGGTGGTGGACCTCAAGGGTGTTCGGTGTCCTCTCGGTACCGGTCCGTCTCGGTCGGTGCGGGCATCGACCGGAGGGCGGCTGCTGGCCGGACCATCGGGAGCAGGGCACTCCCGGCGGTCGCGATCGCTCCGACCACGGCGATGACCCCCAGCGGGGCCGTGCCGAGGTCGTGCTGCGCTGCCAGGGCGAGCGCGACGAGGGTGGCCGGCGCCGGCAGGAGCTGCACCGCTCGGAAGCGGTCGTCCCGTCGCGTCCGGGTCATCATCGCGTTCGCCATGACGACACTCTGACGCAGATCGGTTGTCCGCAGAAGGGGGGACACGTACCCAGAGATGGAGTAGAACGTCTAGTACACCTCAGCCGAGAGCGCGGACGGTCGCCACGGCGTCGGCCACGGCCTCGACGACGACCGGGACGTCGTCAGCCGCGAGGGCCACGTCGAACGTCAGGCGGAGCGCGGTGCGGGCCACGTCCTCCGGGATCCCGAGCGCCGTGAGCACGTGGGAGGCCTCGGTGCTGCCCGCAGCACAGGCACTGCCCGACGACGACACCACGTCACGCCGCTCGAGCTCGAGCAGGACGGTCTCGCCGTTGACGCCCGGGAAGCAGAACGACGCGTGCCCGGGCAGCCGGTGCTCCCGCGACCCGGTGACGAACGCGCCGGGGACCGCGGCGAGCACGCCGTCGAGCACCGCGTCGCGCACGGTGATCGCCGCGCCCTCCCCCGACCGAACGGTCTCCGCCGCCATCCCGAGGGCGGTCGCCACCGCCACGGCACCGGCCACGTCCTCGGTGCCGGACCGCCGCCCCCGTTCCTGTCCCCCGCCGTGCAGCAGCGGCTCGAGCGGGACGCCGGCGCGCACGGCCAGCACACCGGTGCCCTTCGGTGCGCCCAGCTTGTGGCCCGACAGCGACAGCGCGTCGACCCCGAGGGGCCCCAGACCGATCGGCAGCCAGGGTGCGGACTGCACGGCGTCGGTGTGGAACCGCGCCCCGACCTCGTGCGCCACCGCCGCGAGCGCGGGGACGTCCTGCACGGTGCCGATCTCGTTGTCGGCGTGGGCGATCGAGACGAGCGTGGTGTCCGGCCGGAGTGCCGCGCGCAGCACCGCCGGGTCGACGCGGCCGTCCCGCCCGACGGGCAGCACGGTGACGTCGAAGTCGTGGAAGCGGGCGAGGTACGCGCAACTCTCCAGCACCGCCTCGTGCTCGGTCGCGCTGGTGACGACGTGCCGACCGCGGGGCGTGGCGAGGGCGATCCCCTTGATCGCGGTGTTCGCCCCCTCGGTGCCGCCGGTGGTGAAGACGACCTCGGCGGGCCGGCACCCGAGCACCCCGGCGACGGCGGTCCGTGCGGCGGCGAGTCCCCGGGCGGCCTGGTCCCCGACCCCGTGCGTCGACGAGGGGTTGCCGAACACCCCCGTCAGGTAGGGCCACATCGCCTCGAGCACCTCGCGGCGGACCGGGGTGGTGGCGGCGCGGTCCAGGTAGAACACGGCTAGTCCCGCACGGGCACCGCGACGTGCTCCGTCGGCGCCGCGTGCTCCGTCGGCACGGCGACGTCGATGTCGAGCCCGAGGTCGAGCGCCCGCGCCGAGTGGGTCAGCGCCCCGACCGAGATGACGTCGACACCGGTGGCCGCGATGGCCGCGACGGTGTCGAGCGACACCCCGCCCGAGGCCTCGACGAGCGCGCGTCCGGCGACGATGCCGACCCCGGTCACGAGTTCGTCCGGCGTGAAGTTGTCGAGCATGACCGTGTCGACCCCGGCCGCGACGACGGGTTCGATCTGGTCGATCCGGTCCACCTCGACCTCCACGTGCACGGTGTGCCCGAGTCGCTGGCGGGCCTCGGTGATCGCGTCGCCGATGCCGATACCGCTGGCCAGGAGCACCGCCAGGTGGTTGTCCTTGGCGAGCACGGCGTCCGAGAGCGAGGTGCGGTGGTTGTGTCCGCCCCCGCACCGGACGGCGTACCGCTCGAGTGCTCGGAGGCCGGGCGTCGTCTTCCGGGTGTCGACGATCCGCGCCGGGGTGCCCGCGGCGGCCGCGACGTGCGCCGCGGTGGTCGTCGCGATGCCCGACATCCGCTGCACCAGGTTGAGGGCGACCCGTTCGGCCCGCAGCACGGCCCGCGCCGACCCGGTCACGGTCGCGAGGACGTCGCCCGCCGCGAAGTGCGTGCCGTCGGCGACGTGCACCACGGCCTGGATCGACGGGTCGACGGCGTGCATCACGGCGACGAACACCGCCCCGCCGCTCAGCACGCCCGGCTCGCGCGCGCCGAGGGTCGCGGTCGCGGTCGCCTCCACGGGGATCAGGGTCTCGCTGGTGACGTCACCCCAGGGCGCGTCCTCCTCGAGCGCGGTCTCGATCACGCGACGGAGCGCGTGCGGCGGGATGGTGCCGGGGTCGGTGGTCATGCGGGTACCTCCTGCGGGACGACTGCGGAGCCGTCGGCACGTTCGTCCGTGTGCTCGTCGGGGTGTGCGTCGGTGTGGTCGGCGACCCAGGCGTACGAGGCCGGGGCGGTGGGGTCGGTGTCGGGGTGGTCGGTGCGGGCGTGCGCCCCACGGGACTCGGTGCGGGCCTCGGCGGCGAGCGCGACGAGTCGGGCCAGGTCGAGCAGGGCACGGTCCTCGTGCTCGCGCACGCCGCCGCCGGTCGGCGCGGTCAGCGCGTCGAGCTCGCGGCGCGCGCTCGCCAGCCCGACGGCGTCACGGAGCAGCCCGACGCGGTCCGTCATGACGGACTGGACCGCCTGCCGGACGTCGCCGACGTCGTCGAGGTGGGTCGCGCCTCCAGGCAGGGTCGGACTCGGCCCACGCCTGCCGGTTCCGGCGCGCTGCGGAGCCTGCGGAGCGGCGTGACGGCCGAGCAGGTGGGGAGAAGAACGGATCACGTCGGCCGCTCGGGGCACGCTGGTGACGTGGAGACCGGCGTCCCCGCGCAGGCGGAGCAGGCCGGGTCGCGGTGCGGCGACCGCGTCCGCTGCGCGGACCGCGAAGACGAGTCCCTCGAGCAGGGAGTTCGAGGCGAGCCGGTTGGCGCCGTGGACCCCGGTGCAGGCGGCTTCGCCGACGGCGAGCAGGCCGGGCAGGCTGGTGCGGCCCTCGGCGTCGGTGGCGATGCCGCCCATCGAGTAGTGCGCGGCCGGTGCGACGGGGACGCCTTCGCGGGTCCAGTCGAACCCGGCGGCGCGGGTGGCCCGGGTGAGTCCGGGGAACCGCGTGACCAGGAACGCGGCGTCGAGGCCGGTGGCGTCGAGGAGCACGGGTGCGCCGCCCTGGTCGCGCACCGCGGCGGCGATCCCCCGGGCGACGACGTCACGCGGAGCGAGCTCGGCGTCCGGGTGCACGTCGGTCATGAAGCGGTGTCCGGCCGCGTCGCGGAGGACGGCGCCCTCACCGCGCACGGCCTCGGACACCAGGCCGCCGCCGGGGACGGCCAGCCGGGTCGGGTGGAACTGGACGAACTCCAGGTCGGCGAGGACGGCACCGGCGCGCCAGGCGGCGGCGACCCCGTCACCGGTCGCCACCAGGGGGTTGGTGGTCTCGCGGTACAGGTGTCCGGCTCCCCCGGACGCGATGACGACGGCGTCGGCGTCGAGCCGGCGGGGTTCCCCGAGCAGGTCGAGGACGTCGACGCCGACCACCACCCCGTCGCGGACGACGAGGTCGGTCAGGCTCGTGCGCTCCAGGATCGTGACGTGCCGTCGGTGCAGTGCCGCGATGAGGGTGCGTTCGATGGCGGCCCCGGTCGCGTCACCGTCGGCGTGCACGACGCGCCACCGGCCGTGCGCGGCTTCGCGACCGCGGGCGAGGTCGTCGCCGTACCGGTCGAGTGTCGCCCGGTCCGACGACCGGTCGAAGGGCACCCCGAGGGCGAGCAGGTCGCGGACGCGGGCCGGGCCGTCGGTGCACAGGACCTCGACGGCCCGGGCGTCGGCGCTGCCCGCCGCGGCGACGTGGGTGTCGGCCTGGTGCAGTGCCGCGGAGTCGTCGGCGCCGAGCGCCACCGCGATGCCGCCCTGGGCGTACGCGGTGGCGCTGTCGGCGAGCGCCCCCTTCGTCACCAGGGTGACGTCGTGCAGGGCACTGGCGCGGATCGCTGCGGTCAGCCCGGCGATGCCGGAGCCGACGATGACGACGTGCACGGTGGTCTCCCTCGTTCGGTCGGGTCCGCGTCTCAGCCGCGGGGCTTGGCCGCGAGCATGCGCTCGAGCGCGACCTTGGCGTCCGCCTGCACGTCGGCGGGGACGACGATCTCGTTGAGGACCTCGCCCCGGACGAGTGCCTCGAGCACCCAGGCGAGGTAGCCCGGGTGGATCCGGTACATCGTCGAGCAGGGGCAGACGACCGGGTCGAGGCAGAAGATCGTGTGCTGCGGGTACTCGGCGGCGAGCCGGTTCACCATGTTGATCTCGGTGCCGATCGCGAAGGTCGTCGGCTCGGTGGCCGCGGCGACGGTCTTCCGGATCAGGTCGGTGCTGCCGGCGTGGTCGGCGGCGTCGACGACGGCCATCGGGCACTCGGGGTGCACGATGACCTGCACGCCCGGGTGCTCGCGGCGGGCCTGGTCGATCTGGTCGACGGTGAAGCGGCGGTGCACCGAGCAGAAGCCGTGCCAGAGGATGACCTTCGCCTCGAGCAGGTCGGCGGCGGTGTTGCCCCCGCCCGGCAGGCGCGGGTTCCACATGGGCATCAGGTCGGTGCTGATGCCCATCGCCTTCGCGGTGTTGCGGCCGAGGTGCTGGTCGGGGAAGAACAGGACTCGCTGCCCGCGCTCGAAGGCCCACTCGAGCACCGTCGCGGCGTTCGACGAGGTGCAGACGATGCCGCCGTTGCGACCGCAGAAGGCCTTGAGGTCGGCGGCGGAGTTCATGTAGGTGACCGGGATCACGGGGACGCGGCCGTCGGCGTCGGGCTCGGTGCCGTACACGGCCGTCAGCTCCGCCCACGCGGCCTCGACGCTGTCGATGTCGGCCATGTCCGCCATCGAGCAGCCGGCGGCCAGGTTCGGCAGGATCACGCGCTGGTCGTCACGCGCCAGGATGTCGGCGGTCTCGGCCATGAAGTGCACGCCGCAGAACACGATCGCCTCGGCGTCGGGCTTCGTCAGGGCGGCGTTCGCGAGCTGGAACGAGTCGCCGAGGAAGTCCGCGTGCCGGACGACCTCGTCGCGCTGGTAGAAGTGCCCGAGGACGACGACCCGGTCGCCGAGGGTCGCCTTCGCCCGCTCGATGCGCTCGTGGAGCTCGTCGGTCGGGGCCGTCTTGTACTCGTCGGGCAGGACACCCTGGCGCGGGGCACTCGTCGGGATGACGTCGGACATCGACGAACCCGGGCCGTACCCGGGGCGGGAGTCGAAGTCCCAGGTCGGCATCGCGAGGTCGGGCGTGCAGGTGCTGCCGCCGGCCCTGCCGTTGGAGATGAGTTCGATCGTCGTGGCGATGGACACGGGGCTTCCTATCGGTTCCGCTGCTGGTGCTGATCTGCCCCGGTCTGCAGCGGGCCGTTGTCCGCGTAGGCCAGGTCGGGGTTCGAGCGGTACAGCCGGGCCGGACGGTGCCGGCCCCCGCTCGTGGTCTCGTCGGTCGGCAGGACCGCGTCGGTCTTCTCGACCTGCCGACGGAAGTTCGCGGGGTCGAGTGCTCGGCCGAGCACCGCCTCGTACACGCCCCGGAGTTCCGTGAGGGTGAAGCGGTCGCCGAGGAACGCCTGCGCGATCCGCGAGTACGACATCTTGTTGCGCAGTCGCCACAGGGCGTACTCCACGATGCGGTCGTGGTCGAAGGCGAGCGGCGGGTGCTCGTCGGCCAGGAACCACCGGACGTTCCAGTCGTCGGGCACGACGTTCGCCTCGTCCGGGTGCACGAGCGCCCAGTACACGATCGACACGACCCGGTTCGGGGAGCGTCCGACGTCGCCGAACGCGTAGAGCTGCTCGAGGTACCGCGGCTGGACGTTCGTCGTCTCGCGCAGTCGGGCGGCCGCGGAGTCCTCGAGGCCCTCGGCGACGCCGACCCAGCCGCCGGGGAGCGCCCAGGATCCCTCGAACGGTTCGGCGACACGACGGACGAGCGGCATCCACAGCGCCGGGGCCCCGGTGTCGGGGTGCGGGCGCAGGGCGACGATCACGGTGGAGACCGCGACGCGGATGCCTGCTTCGTCCATGGTGGAGATAGTGTCAATCTGACTCGAAGTGTTCGGGTTGAGATGACACTATCACTGCCGTCGCGGTGTGCTCGTCACGAGCCGGAAACAGATCGTCACTTGGCCGAAAACTCCCACGGGGCAGCCGCGGTTAGCGTGGAGGACATGACGACGGTGACGAGGGTGCATGCCGTGGTGTCGGGGACGGTCCAGGGGGTCGGCTTCCGGTACTGGACCGCTCGGAAGGCGGACGGGCTCGACCTCGTCGGCTACGCGAGGAACCTCTGGGACGGCACGGTGGAGGTCGAGGCGGAGGGACCCTCGGTCGCCGTCGACTCGTTGGTCGAGTGCCTGCGCACCGGGCCGCCGTCGGCGACCGTGACCGACGTCAGCCTGCGGTCGGTCGTGCCGCACGGCGACGCCGACGGGTTCGCGATCCTGCACTGAGCGGACGTGCGTGGATCGGTGCCGGCGCGCATCGCGCTCGGCACCGATCGTCCACCTGCGGATGTCACGAGCGAAGCGGAATAATCGCATCCACTCAGGGAGTTGGCCTGTCTGCGCGTCCTGCGCCACACCCGTTCCACCCGTCGTGACCCACCAGGAGCACCCGCATGACCCAGGCCGTCGATTCCGCCCCCCGCACGGGAAGCGTCTCGCAGCCGTCCGCTGCCGAGACCCGACTCGTGATCGGGCTGCTGCTCGTCTCCGCGTTCGTCGTCATCCTCAACGAGACCATCATGGGCGTGGCCCTGCCCCGGCTCATGGACGACCTGGACATCAGCGCCGCGACCGGCCAGTGGCTGACCACCGGCTTCCTGCTCACCATGGCGGTCGTCATCCCGATCACCGGGTTCCTGCTGCAGCGCTTCAACACCCGACCGGTGTTCGTCTGGGCGATGGGCCTGTTCTCGGTCGGCACGCTGATCGCCCTGCTCGCGCCGGGCTTCACCGTCCTGCTCGTCGGCCGCATCGTGCAGGCCAGCGGCACCGCCATCATGATGCCGCTGCTCATGACGACGGTCCTGACCCTCGTCGACCCCGCGCACCGCGGTCGCATCATGGGCAACATCTCGATCGTCATCTCGGTCGCTCCGGCCGTCGGCCCGACGATCTCCGGCCTGATCCTCAACGCGTTCTCGTGGCGGTGGCTGTTCGGCTTCGTGCTGCCCATCGCGATCGCGGCGCTCGTCCTCGGCATGGTCAAGGTGCAGAACGTCTCGACGCCGCGCAAGGCGCCGATCGACGTCGTCTCGGTCGTCCTCTCCGCCTTCGCGTTCGGCGGCATCGTCTACGGCCTGTCCAGCATCGGTGAGGCCGGCGCGACCGGTCCGCTCGTCCCCGTGACCGCCCTGGTCGTCGGCGCCGTCGCCCTCGCGGTGTTCATCGTCCGGCAGACGCGCCTGCAGCGCACCGACAGCGCCCTGCTCGACCTCCGCACCTTCCGCACCCGTGGTTTCACGGTGCCGATCGTCGCGATGGGCCTGAGCTTCATGGCGATGTTCGGCACGCTCATCCTGCTGCCGATCTACCTGGAGCGCGTGCTCGGCCTCGAGGTCCTGCAGGTCGGCCTGCTGCTGCTCCCCGGTGGTCTGCTGATGGGCCTGCTCTCCCCCATCGTCGGTCGCATCTACGACCGCCGTGGGCCGCGCGTGCTGCTCATCCCCGGATCGATCATCGTCAGCGCCGTGCTCTGGGCGCTCTCCACCGTCGGCGTCGACACCAGCGTGTGGTTCGTCCTCGGTGCGCACGTGGTGCTGAGCATCGGCCTGGCCCTGACCTTCACGCCGCTGTTCACCGCGGCGCTCGGCGGGCTGCCCCCGAAGCTGTACTCGCACGGCAGCGCGGTGCTCGGCACGGCGCAGCAGCTCGCCGGTGCGGCGGGCACCGCCCTGTTCGTCACGCTGCTGACGATCGGTGCGGCCACCGCCGTCGAGGGCTCCGGTGCCCGTGGGGCCCAGGTGGCCACCGCATCGGGCGTCGGCACAGCCTTCACGGTCGGCGCGATCATCTCGCTGTTCGGCATCCTGGCGTCGGTGTTCGTCCGCCGGCCTGAGGTCCCCGAAGGCGCGCCGACGCCCCCGCCCGTGCACTGACCGACGGGCCTCGCGCACTGACCGACGAGCCGGGCCGGGCACCGAACCCGTGACGGGAGCGGCGCCCGGCCAGCGCCCGTCTCGCGACCGCGTGGCAGGGTGGGCGCCATGCGGTCGACGACGAGCGAGCTCAACTGGTCCGGCACGGTCACGTACTCGGCCGAACGGGTCGTCCGCCCGTCGTCGATCGACGAGGCCGCCCAGGTCGTGGCCGACGCCGATCGGGTGCACGGCCTCGGAACCCGACACTCGTTCAACGACGTCGCCGACACCGCGGGCACCCTGCTCGACCTGACCGGCATCCCCACCGACCTGGTCGTCGACGCCGAGCACCGCACCGTCACGCTCGGGGCCGGCACCCGCTACGGCGACGTCGCGGCCGACATCGACCGTGCCGGGTTCGCCCTGCACAACACGGGATCCTTGCCGCACATCTCGGTCGGCGGTGCGGTCGCGACGGGTACCCACGGCTCCGGGACGACGCTGGGCTCGCTCGCCACCGCGGTGCGTGCGTTCGAGGTGCTCGGTCCGGACGGCACCGCCCGGACGGTCGACCGGACGGACCCCGCGTTCGACGGTGCCGTGCTGCACCTCGGACTGCTCGGCATCGTGACCAGGGTGACCCTCGACGTCGAACCGGCCTACCGGATGCGTCAGGACGTCTACGGCGCGATCCCCTGGGACACCTTCACGGCGAACGTCGCCGAGGTGCACGCCGCCGCGTACTCGGTGTGCGCCTACACGGTGTTCGGCGACGCGATCACCGAGGTCCTCGTGAAGTCGCGCGTGCCCGACGGCGCCGAGGACGTCCCGGTGCCGGAAGCGCTCGCCGACGCACGCCGTCTGCCCGGCACCCCCGGCGACGACCACCGGACCGCGCGCGACGGGTCGGTCGGCCCGTGGTGGGACCGCCTGCCGCACTTCCCGATCGGTTCCGTCCCGAGCCACGGGTCGGAGGTGCAGAGCGAGCACTTCGTCCCGCTCCGGCACGCGGCGGCGGCCCTCGACGCGCTCCGGGGGCTGGCCGACCGCATCCAGCCGCACCTGCACGTGTGCGAACTCCGGACGATGGCCGCCGACGACCTCTGGCTCAGCCCGACCCAGGGCGAGGACGTCCTCTGCATCGCGTTCACCTGGAAGAAGCACCCGACCGAGGTCGCCGCGCTCCTGCCCGACCTGGAGTCCCGGCTCGCTGCCTTCGACGGCCGACCGCACTGGGGCAAGATGAGCTCGCTCGACCACGCGGCGATCGCCGGGCTGTACCCGCGGCTGGCGGACTTCCGCGACCTCGTCGCCCGGGCCGACCCGGAGCGGACGTTCGCATCCGCGTTCGGCGAGCGGGTGCTCGGGACCTGACCCGGGCCTCCAGGCCGCGCCCGTTAGTCGGTCGTGAACGCGAGCGGCGTGATCGTCCGCGTCTCGCCGTCCCAGTGCCGGACGCCGCCGACCTCGAGCGTCTCCGGCAGCGGCACGGCGCGCAGTGCAGCAACGGCGCGCGGCAGGTCCTCGTCACGCACCCGGCGGGCCAGCGTGACGTGCGGTGACCAGTGCCCGGGCACCGACGTCTCGACGCCGCCGGGCGCGACCGCGTGCACCTCGCCGTGGAAGGTCGTGAGCGCCGCGTCGACGACCACCGCGCGCACGAGGACCGACCGGCCGGCACCCGCGGGGAAGAGCAGCAGCCCGCCGAGCCGGATCGCGGTCGGCACCGACGTGCGGAACCCCGCCGGCACCGGCAGCGTGTCCCCTGCGGCCAGGGTGACGTGCGGGGCGTTCGACGGCGACGGGTGTCGACCGAGGCTCGGCAGGTCCGCGTCGATCAGGGCCTGCCAGGCGGACCGCACGGCGGCGTCCGACTCCGGACCGAGGACGAGTTCGATGCTGCGCACGATCCGAGTCAACCAAGTCGTGTCGGGACGCGTCCCGCGACGCAGGTCGAGTGCTGCGTAACACGACGGAACGGAACTCGCACCGGGGGTGGACCGCACGTCACACTCGTCTCCACGCCGCGGACCACCGCGGCTCCCCCACACGCACGGCCCACGAGGAGCACCAGCATGTCCGCAGCCCCCGCACTGCCCGAGAAGCCGAAGGGCAAGCGCCCGATCGGCTGGATCGTCGCCGCCGCGATCGTCGTCGTGGCGATCGTCGTCGCCGTGATCGTCGGAGCCGTCCGCTCCGGGAGCAACGACGCCGGTGCCGCGGGTGACGCCGCCCCGAAGACCGTCACGATCGGTGTCGCGGACAAGTCGCTCGGCTACTGGAGCACGTACACGAAGCTCGCGAAGGACAAGCTCGACGTCACGGTCAAGCTGACGAACTTCTCGGACTACTCGCTGCCGAACCCCGCCCTCAAGGACGGCCAGCTGGACATCAACCAGTTCCAGCACATCCAGTACCTGGCGGACTACAACGTCACCTCGGACGACGACCTGCAGCCGATCGGCTCGACCGCCGTGTACCCGCTGCCGCTCTACGCGACGAAGTACGACAAGCCGTCCGAGCTGCCCGCGAACGCGAAGGTCGCGATCCCGAACGACTCGATCAACCAGGCCCGTGCGCTCCTGATCCTGCAGGCTGCCGACCTGATCACCCTGAAGGACGGCGGCTCGGCGTTCTCCACCGCGGACGACATCGAGACGAAGAAGGTCGACGTCCAGCCCCTCGACGCCTCGCAGACCGCGAACGCGCTGCAGCAGGGCTCCGTCGCCGCCGCCGTCGTGAACAACAACTTCGCCACCGCCGCCGGCCTGCCGATCTCGGACGCGATCTACCAGGACGACCCCTCGAGCGCGAGCGCCGCCCCGTACGTGAACGTGTTCGCCGTCCGCGACGAGGACAAGGACAACAAGACCTACCTCGAACTGGCGGAGCTGTTCCAGGACGACGCCGTGCAGCAGGCCTTCGCGAAGGACCTGCCCGAGGCCGTCGCCCGCGACGAGAGCGCCGCGGAGCTGCAGGACGAGCTCGCCCAGGTCGAGCAGGACGCGAAGGCGGCCAAGCAGTAGTGCCGGTCCTCGTCGAACTCCGCGGCGTCTCGAAGCACTACCGCCGCGCCGACACCGGCGAGACCGTGGTGGCCGTCGAGGACGTCTCCCTGGACGTGCACCAGGGAGAGGTCCTCGGCGTCATCGGGTACTCCGGTGCCGGCAAGTCCACCCTGGTCCGCCTGGTCAACGCGCTGGAACTGCCGAGCTCCGGCACGGTGACCGTCGCCGGCCGCGAGCTGACGGCGATCCCCGAGCGGGACCGCCGTCTGGCGCGTCGCAACATCGGGATGATCTTCCAGCAGTTCAACCTGTTCCGGTCCCGCACGATCGCCGGCAACGTCGCGTACCCGCTCAAGGTCGCCGGTGTGCCGAAGGCCGAGCGGAACCGTCGCGTCGCCGAGCTGCTCGACTTCGTCGGCCTGCTCGAGCGTGCCCACGCCTACCCGGAGCAGCTGTCCGGCGGGCAGAAGCAGCGCGTCGGCATCGCCCGCGCCCTCGCCGCGTCGCCCGACCTGCTGCTCGCCGACGAGGCGACCAGCGCCCTCGACCCGGAGACCACGTCCGAGGTGCTCGCGCTGCTCCGCCGGGTCAACCGGGAGCTCGGCGTCACCATCATCGTCATCACGCACGAGATGGACGCCGTCCGGCAGATCGCCGACCGGGTCGCCGTGATGGAGCAGGGGCGGGTCGTCGAGGTCGGGGACGTCTACGACGTGTTCTCGACGCCGAAGACCGGCGCCGCGCAGCGCTTCGTCCGCACCGCGCTGCACGACCGGCCCTCCCCCGAGACGCTCCGGCGCCTGCGGGACCGCCACCCCGGTCGACTCGTCACGGTGCAGATCACCGACGAGGCCGGGCTGCAGAACCGCATCGACGCCGCCTTCCGCGCCGCCGGGGTCACCGCCGAGCTCGTCTACGGCGGGGTCGGCGAGATCCGGGAACGTCGGATCGGTTCGCTCACCTACGAACTGAGCGACGCCGGCGGCGGGTCCGGTGCGTCAGGCGGATCCGGTGCGTCGGGCGGATCCGGTGCGTCCGGCGGGTCCGGTGCGTCCTGTGCCATCGACGCCGCGATCGCCGCACTCCGCGCCGACGGCGTCACGACCGACGAGGAGGCCGCCGCGTGAACAACAACTCGTTCCAGAGCGTGATCGACACGTTCGACGTCTTCCTCGCCGCCATCCGCGACACCATCGTGATGTCGCTGATCTCGCTGGTCATCGCCGGGGTCATCGGTCTCGCGCTCGGCCTGCTGCTCTACGCGACGCGGCCGGGCAACGTGCTCGGCAACCGCACCGCGTACACGGTGCTCAACGTGTTCGTGAACCTGATCCGCCCGATCCCGTTCGTGATCTTCCTCGCCGCGATCGCGCCGCTGTCGCGGGTCGTCGTGCAGACCACGATCGGTGTCCCCGCGGTGACCTTCGCGATCTCGTTGGCCGCGGCCTTCGCGGTGTCCCGGATCGTCGAGCAGAACCTGCTGTCGGTCGACCCGGGCGTCGTCGAGGCAGCGCGGGCCTCGGGTGCGCATCCGGTCTCGATCCTGCTGACCGTGCTCATCCCCGAGGGCCTCGGCCCCCTGATCCTCGGGTACACGTTCATCTACATCGGCATCGTCGACATGACGGCACAGGGTGCGCTGATCGGTGGCGGCGGGCTCGGTGAGTACGCGATCACCTACGGCTCGCAGCGCTACGACTGGTGGGTGGTCTACGTCTCGGTGGCGGCGATCGTCGTCATCGTGCAGCTCGGCCAGTTCATCGGCAACCGCTTGGCGCGGGCGACGCTGCGTCGCTGATGCGGGCTCGCGGGCTCTGCGGGCGACCGCCTGGAGGCCCGGTGCCGGTCCCCGAGACCGGCACCGGGCCTCCGGTGCGTCGCCGCTCGGACGGACGCGCCCAGCGTCGTGCGCCGAGCGGTCACGACTCCCCGCTCACCTCCGCCGAAGTGGCACGAACCGTCGCCCGACACCCCCGCAACCGACAGTTCGTGACCACCCGACGCCGCGCACGCGGCATGTCGAGCAACCTCGGCACGAGCTACCGACGCGCCCGACGGCCCGCTGCCGAGCGGTCACGACTCCCCGCTCATCTCCGCCGAGGTCACACGAACCGTCGCAAGGCACCCCTGCAACCGACAGTTCGTGACCACCCGATGCCGCGCACGCGGCATGTCGTGCAACCTCGGCACGAGCCGCCGACGCGCCCAACGGCCCGCTGCCGAGCGGTCACGACTCCCCGCTCATCTCCGCCGAGGTCGCTCGAACCGTCGCCAGGCACCACTGCAACCGACAGTTCGTGACCACTCGATGCCGCGCACGCGGCATGTCGAGCAACCTCGGCACGAGCTACCGACGCGCCCGACGGCCCGCTGCCGAGCGGTCACGACTCCCCGCTCACCTCCGCCGAGGTCGCATGAACCGTCGCCCGACACCCCCGCAACCGACAGTTCGTGACCACTCGATGCCGCGCACGCGGCATGTCGTGCGACCTCGGTGCCGATCAGCCAGCGGCCGATGACGCGGTCAGGCTGCGGGAGCCTCGACGGTGGTGACGGCGCCGGTCTCGCCGGGGTGCTCGTAGTGGGCACGGACCAGGATCGGGCGGTGGTCGGAGATGCCGGCCGGCAGGGTCTCGACGCCGGCGATGTGCAGGCCGACGCTCGTCGCGAAGTCGAAGTGGCCCGTGAACTTGCGGTAGCGCAGGTACGTCGGCTGGTCGGACAGCGACAGGGCGAAGCCGTGCTGCTCGATCTTGCGGCGCAGGTTCGTCTGGAACCACGGGTAGTTGAAGTCACCGACCATGACGGCGGGGACGTCCTTCGCCAGCTCGCGCAGGAACTGGTGCGCCGCCTCGATCTGCTTGCGGCGCAGGGAGTTCGTCGCGGTGAGCGGCGAGGCGTGGAACGAGGCGACGACGACCTCGGCATCGGCCTCGGTGTCGCGCAGGTGCATCGCGATGAGCCGCTCGTGCGCGGGGGCGAGGACCCGGTCGTGCAGCGACTTCTGCAGCGAGTGGATGCTGAAGTCCTGCACCTCGAAGCGGTCGTCGCGCTTGTAGATCGCGAGCCCGAGTCGGTTGGTGCGGGTCGACGCGGCGAGCGAGAGGCCGCCGATCGACGGTGCGAGGTCGTTGCTGTCGCACTCCTGCACGCACAGGACGTCGGCTCCGGACGCCTCGGCCAGTGCGGCGAGCTCGCTGTTCGCGGTGTGCTCGCGGAGGTTGTAACTGACGACACGGAGCTGCGTGGGCTGCACGGTCTGCTCTGGTGCGATCGTGCTCTGCTGCTCTGGCGCGGCCATGCTGCCTTCCTGTCCGGGTGTTCCGGTCACCCTGCCGCGGTCACCGTACTCGGGTACCGCGGACGGTTGCTGAGACTGTAACGCCTGCCGGGTTTCGTCCGTGTGACCGTGACGGAAACGGACAGCGGCGGGATCAGGCGCGGACACGGCGGACCGGGCGGACGGTGTCGCCCGCTGTGCGACTCATCAGGATGCCCTCGACGCAGGCGACCACGAGCAGGGCGGCGATGACCCAGAACGCGGCCGTGTACGGTCCGTCGCCGCCCAGCCCGGAGGCCGCACGGATGACCACGGCGGCGACGGCGACACCGAAACCCGCGGCGGTCTGCTGCAGCGTCGACGACAGCGTGTTCGCGGGCGTCATGTCGGCCTGTTCGACGTCGGCGAAGGCGATCGTGTTGTACGCCGTGAAGCCCACGGATCGGGCCGCACCGCTGACGACGAGCAGCACGGCGAGCAGCCAGAACGGGGTGTCCTCGGTCATGAACGCCATCGCGACCACGGTCAGCGCGGCGACGGCCGACGACACGATGATCACCGGGCGGTACCCGAACCAGCGGAGGAACGGCGTCGTCATCGGCTTGATGCCGAGGTTGCCGACGAACACCCAGAGCACCGCGGAACCGGCGAGCACGGCGCTCCAGCCCCAGGCGTCCTGGAACAGCAGCGGCAGCACGAACGGCACCGCGGACACCGCCAGGCGGAACAGGCTGCCGCCGGCGTGCGACACCCGGAAGGTCTCGAGTCGGAACGCGTCGAGCCCCATGATCGGGTGCGGAGCGCGGCGGAAGTGCCGGATCGCGAGCCAGCAGCACACCGCGCCGAGGACCCCGGAGACGACGACCGCGGTGACCGGCACGATCTCCAGCGCGAGCAGCGAGGCCATCACCACGAGCGAGCCGAGCCCGACGCAGGCGAGCAGCGACCCGAACCAGTCGAAGGGCACGCGCTGTGCGGCGCGCTCCTGCGGCACGAGCACCAGGGCGGCGACGAAGGCGACAACGCCGAGCGGGATGTTGATGAGGAAGATCCAGTGCCACGTCAGCGTCTCGACGAGGACCCCTCCGATGAACGGCGCGATGATCGGTGCGGCGAGGGCCGGCCAGGTCAGGATGGCGATGGCGGTGACGAGTTGTTCGCGCCCGGCGCTCCGGAGCACGACGAGCCGGCCGACGGGCACCATGAGCGCTCCGCCGAGGCCCTGCAGGATGCGCCACAGCGTCAGCTCGACCAGCCCGGTGGACAGCGCGCACAGGGCGGACGCGATCGTGAACAGCGCGATGGCTCCGGCGAACACCGTCCGGGAGCCGATCCGGTCGGTGAGCCAGCCGGAGACCGGGATGAACACCGCGAGGGTCACGAGGTACGCGGTGATCGCGACGCCCACGGCGGCGGAGTCGACCCCGAGGTCACGCCCCATCGCCGGGGCGGCGGTCGCCAGGATCGTGCCGTCCAGGAGCTCCATGAAGAAGGTCCCGGCCACCAGCACGGCGACCGCCGTGCTGCCGGTCCGTCGTCTGGGTGTCGTCGCCGTCGTCGTCATCGCCCATCGAGACTATGCCCGCGGACGTCCGCTCCGTCACGGACGGGCCGCCCACCGGACGGGACACCGGGCGCGGCACCGGCCGCCCACCGGACGCCGCACCGGCCGCCCACCGGGCGCGACGCGGCCAGCACGACGCGGGACGGGCCTCCAGGCGCGGTTCCGTGCGATCCTCATGCTCGGGCCGACTACCCTGGCCGGGTGCCGACCCGACCACCCGAACGCCGAGGAACTCGCGCGTGAGCCGCACCGACAGCGCCGGCGTGGTCGCCGCGGGCACGGCCAGCGGTCGACGACGTGTGCTGGACACCGTTGCCTCGCTGCCGGCGTGGGCGGCGGTCCTGCTCGTCTGGACGGGCGGCCGGGTCCTGTCGACCCTGTGGCTCGCGCTCGCGTACCCGCTCACCGATCGTGCACTGCCGGGCAACGCGATCTGGGGCAACGAGCACGGGTTCGGTGCGTTCCTGGTCGCGTGGGACGGGCAGTACTACGAGCAGATCTCGCTGCACGGCTACCCCGATGCGCTGCCGCTCGACGCCGCCGGCAACGTCGCGCAGAACGCCTGGGCCTTCCTGCCGGCGTTCCCCTTCACGATCCGGGCGCTGACCGCCTCCACCGGGGTGCCGTTCGAACTCGGCGCCCCGCTCGTCGCGATCGTCGCCGGGCTGCTCGCCACCTACCTGCTGCACCGCCTGGTGCTGGACCGCGCCGGGCAAGCCGCCGCGATGTGGGCGGTCTTCTTCTTCAGCTGCGGTCCGCTGTCGTTCCTGCTGCAGGTCGGGTACGCGGAGAGCATGTTCCTCGCGCTGTCGTTCGGACCGCTGCTCGCCCTGGAGCGTCGGCGCTACGGGCTCCTGACGGCGCTCGGTGTCGCCGCGGCCTTCACCCGCCCCGGTGCCCTGGCGATCCCGCTCGTGCTCGGCGTCGTCGCACTCGTGCGGTGGGTGCGTGCGCGGCGGGAGACCGGCCGGGTGCTCGAGGCCTTCCCGCTCCGCGAGCAGCTCCGGGTCGTCGCCGCGGGCCTGACCATGGTCCTCGCCGGGCTCGCCTGGCCGGTGATCGCCTCGCACGCCACCGGGACGCCGAACGCCTACCTGGAGACCGAGATGTCCTGGTGGGTGAACTTCATCGGCCGGGTGGACTTCGTGCCGCTGACGCCGTGGTTCCTGATCGCGGGTCGCTGGCTCGGCGTGGGCGGGATCCTGATCGTGGTGTTCCTGCTCGTCACGTACCCGATCTGGCTGCTCCGCCGGTCGACGCTGCGGCTCGGGCCGACGACGGTGCTGTACTCGGCCGCGTACGCGCTGTACATCTTCGCGGTGTCGCTGCCGATGGCCTCGACCCCGCGGCTGCTCATGCCGCTCGCGCCGCTGTTCGGGTCGCCCGAGCTGGTCGCGAAGCCCTGGATGCGGTGGACCTTCGTGACGGCCGCGTTGGCCGGGCAGCCGGTGCTGGTCGCGGTGCTGTGGCTGCTCGGCCCGCCGTGAGCGACTGACACGCAGCCCTCGCAGGCGGCGGCACCGCGCGCCGCGCACGCGCACCGCGCACGCGCACCGCGCACGCGCACCGCGCACGAGCACCGCGCACGAGCACCGCGCCCCGACACGACGCCGCCGTCCGGACAGGACGACGGCGCCGTGTCGCGCGTCAGGCGTCTCGCCTCAGAGTTCGATCGTGCCGTGGTCGCCGGTGTCCGGCTGGCTCTGCTTGCCGAGCGCCGCCTTGAACATCTGCACCAGACTGCCGACCGGCCCGGTGTCCTGGGTCCAGTACTCGACCGAGACCCCCTCGACCGTCAGCAGCCGGATCGACGGGTCCTGACGGCCCTCGGGGAACCAGGCCTCGGCGAACGGGGACCACAGCTCGTCGACGACCGAGTCGTCCCGGGTCACGGTCGCGGTCCCGGCGATGGACAGGTACCCGCCCTGCGACTCGATCGAGACGTTGACGTGCGGGTTCCGCGCGATGTCCTCGACCTTCTCGCTGCCGTCCTGCACCAGGAACCGCAGGGTCCCGTGGAACGCCTTGTCCTGCACCGCGAGGGGCCTGGCGTGCAGGTTCCCGTCCTCGCTCACCGTGGTGAGCAGTGCCGTGTGGGCGCCGTGGACGATGTCCGAGATGGCGGCGCGCTGGTCCGTCTGTGTGTCGGTCATGGTGCTCCTTTGCGTCATGCGCCCCGCTCCGCCGACGTGCGACCGTCTCTGCACGGGGCCGTACCGTTCCGACCAGTGTGCCCCTCCGGCGCTGGACGCGTCAGCCCGGCGCGTCGATGTGGCCGGGTCACGGTCTGCCTGGAGGCCCGGTGCACGCCCGCCACGCCACCCCCGCCCGGCAGGCGCGCCGGCCTCCGAGCCGTGCATGCGTGTGCAGGGACCGACACCACACGCGTCGATCGACAGGTGGAACGTCGTTGCATGCACACGCACGGGATGCGTGTGCATGGAGCGACCGGACACGAGTCGATCGACGCGCGGATCGTCGGAACATGCGCACGCACGGAACCGACTCCGGGCGGGCGCGGGTCAGGCGGGTTCGCGGATCGTGGTCTCGACGTCGACGACCTGCGGGATCTTCGGCATCGAGGCGAACCCGAACGCCACGGGCGGGTCGAGCGGCGCCAGGTCCCCGAGCGGCTCCCCCGCCCACGTCCCCCGCACCCCGGTGACGTCGTGCGCCCCGGTCACGCCGTAGTACTCGCGGCGACCGTTCCCGGCCGACCCTGCCGTGCCGGACCCCGGCGCGAGCAGCCGTGCCACGGGGTCGATCGCGGCGAGCCAGCGCGGGTCGCGGGCGATCGGCTTCGGGACGATGCGCAGGATCCTGCCGAGCGGCGAGATGCCGCCGACGTCGATCGAGGCCTGCAGTGCCCCGGCGGACAGCTCGAGGCCGCTGGCGGTGCGGCGGGCGCGGACGTCGACGACCGAGACGGTGTCGAAGCGGTAGGTGCCGGAGACGTACGCGGCGACGATCTCGTCGGGCGCGAGCAGCACGCTGGTGCCGTCGGGGAGTTCGAGGAACACGTCCGTGAACGGCCCGAACGGCGAGCGGTCCCACATCCCGACGACGATCCGGACGCCCGAGGTGGTGCCGACGCCCATGATCCGGCCGCGGAACCGGCGTTCGACGACGGAGTCGGAGGCGTGACCAGCAGCGGGACCGGAGGCGTGGTCGGGGCGTGACGACATGCCCTGGACCGTACCCGCGGCCCCCGTGAGCCGATCTCGGCGGCCGCCCCGGGCCTCCCGGCCGCTGCCCGCGCGCCGCACGGACCGGAACCTGGACGCAGAACACCGGTGTCCACGCTCCGAACACCCGCGAAGGGTGGTGTGGAGCGCGAACACCGGTGTTTTGCGGACCGGACCGGACCCGGACCCGGACCCGCGTCCGTCAGGCGACGGGGACGGGCTGCGCCAGCAGCTCGCGCACGCGGGGTGCGACCTCGGTGCCGTAGAGCTCGATCGAGCGCATCATGTCGGCGTGCGGCAGGCGACCCGTGGCGTACCGCATGTCGAAGCGCGAGGCGCCGAGGATCCGCATGTTGCGTGCGACCTTGCGGGCGACGGTCTCCGGCGACCCGACGTAGAGCGACCCACCGGCCGACAGGCTAGCGCGGTACCCGGCGACGTCGAGGGGTGGCCAGCCGCGCTCCCGGCCGAGCTGGTCGGTGACGGCCTTGTGGTAGGGCCAGTAGCGCTCGGCGGCCTCTTCGTCGGTGGCCGCCACGAAGCCGGGCGAGTGCATCGCGATGGGCTGCTGCGGCAGGTCGAGCTGCGCGAGGGCCTGGCGGTACAGGCGGGAGAACGGGGCGAACTGGGCCGGCTGTCCGCCGATGATGGCGAGGAACAGCGGGAGGCCGTACGACGCGGCACGGATGACCGACTGCGGCGAGCCGCCGACGCCGATCCACGTCGGGATGGCGCCGTGCTCGAGCTTCGGGAAGACGTCCTGGTCGACCAGACCCGCGCGCTTCGTGCCGGACCAGGTGACGGCGTCGCCGCCGCGCAGGGCCGCCCAGAGCTGGAGCTTCTCCTCGAACAGGACCTCGTAGTCGCTCAGCTCGTAGCCGAACAGGGGGAACGACTCGGTGAAGGAGCCACGACCCAGGATGACCTCGGCGCGACCGTTCGACAGGGCGTCGACGGTTGCGAAGCGCTCGTAGACACGGACGGGGTCGTCGGAGGACAGCACGGTGACCGCCGAGCCCATCCGGATGCGCTCGGTGCGGGCGGCGATCGCGGCGAGGACGACCTCGGGGGCGCTCACGACGAAGTCGGCGCGGTGGTGTTCCCCGACGCCGATGAAGTCGACGCCGACCTGGTCGGCGAGGACGGCCTGGTCGACGACGTCGCGGATGCTCTGCGCGTCGGACTGCAGGCTGCCGTCGGCGCGCTCGGTGACGTCACCGAAGGTGTCAAGGCCGAGCTGCAGCGGCCCGATCCGCTCGGGTGCGGGCGGCGGGACGTCCGAGGGACGATCGGTGCCGAATGCGTTGCTCATGGTGTCCTCCTGGTCGCACTTCCATGCGTTTGCATAAACATAGCACGACGGCGACGAGCACGCACGGGGTCGGCGGCCAGGGTCGACCAGCCCGGACGAGTACGGTCACCCGCATGCCGAACCTTCCCGACCAGACCGGACGCCGCATCGTCGTCACCGGGTCCAACAGCGGCACCGGACGGGAGGCCGCCCTGCGCCTCGCCGGAGCCGGCGCCAGCGTCGTGCTCGCCGTCCGCAGCACCGAGAAGGGCGAGACCGCAGCCGCCGGCATCCGGGCCGCCCACCCCGCAGCCGACGTGGAGGTCCGCGAACTCGACCTCGCCGACCTGGCGAGCGTCCGACGCTTCGCCAGCGGCATCGTCGACGAGGAACGTCCGATCGACGTCCTCGTCAACAACGCCGGTGTGATGGCCCCGCCGGAGCGCTTCGAGACCGTCGACGGCTTCGAGCTGCAGTTCGGCACGAACTTCCTCGGCCCGTTCGCCCTGACGAACCTGCTGCTGCCGTCGCTGCTGCGCGCCCGAGCGCCCCTCGCCGACGGCCCTGTGGCCCAGGCTCCGCGGGTCGTCACCATGTCGAGCCTCGCCGCGATCCCCGGTCGGATCCGCTTCGCCGACCTGCAGTGGGAGCGCGGCTACAACGGTTGGCGCGCCTACGCGCAGTCGAAGCTCGCCGACCTGCTCCTCGCACTGCACCTGCACCGCCTGACGGTCGAGGCCGACGTGCCCCTGGTCAGCACCGCCGCACACCCCGGCTACACGCGGACCAACCTGCAGGCCGCGGGACGATCGCTCGGTCGGTCGAAGCCGGTACGGTCGAGCAACCGCGCGCTGCCCTTCACCCAGGCCGTCGAGCAGGGCACCGAGCCGCTGCTGTACGCGGCAGTCGGGCCGAACGCCGTCGGCGGCGCGTACTACGGCCCCTCCGGTCCGTTCGGCATGACCGGGCCGACCACCACCGTGTCGATCCCCGGGTCCGCGCGGAGCGCCGACCTCGCCCGCTCCCTCTGGGCCGTCGCGGAGGACCTCACCGGGACGCGCCCGCCGCTCTAGCCGGGACGCGGGCGCGGGGCGCGGCCGGGAGGCCCGGGGCGGCTCCGTCGCGTGGCCAGCGTCAGGCGCGGTGCAGCTCCACCGACCCGTCCAGCCGACCGGGTTCGGTCAGGCGGGCGTGCTGCAGGACGGTGCGGCCCGGCGCGATCGCCGCGGCGACGATCGACAGGGTCGTCATGTGGCCCTCGGCCTCGTGCACGTCGCGGAGGATCGCATCGGGGTGGTCGCTCGGCAGCGCTGCGGACTCCGCCAGCACGCCGAACCAGCCGCCCCAGCCGTCCCCGGCGTCGCCACCGGCGTCCACGGTGCGGAGTTCGTCGAACGGGCCGAGCACCGGCGGGCCGGACGGGGCATCGACGGCACGGAAGGCCTCGAGCCACCGACCGATGCGCGGCGCCGCGGGATCGTCGGCCGCACCGTGCGTGACCATGTGGACGCCGGGGCCCAGGTCGGTGGTACGGACCTGTTCGCCGTCCCAGGTCAGCACCGAGGCGCCCTCGGCCGTGGCGCGCACCAGGTTGAAGGCCCGCGTCGTCGGCAGGGTGCCGTCGTGTCCGGGCAGCAGGTCGTCGGCGACGGCGTCCACCGGCACCACGCCACGGGTCGTCCACGTGCCGTCGACGCTCGTCACGGGTTCGGCGCGGTTGAGCACCACGGCCAGGCCAGCTCGGTCGGACGCGGCGAGCCACGCACCACCGGCGGACCGGTCACGGACACCACGGAGGTCCGGGTCCCGGTCCGGCCACCAGGCAGCGGGCGGGTCCCACGGACGTTCGGGCGACTCGTCCCGCAGGGCGAGCACGGTGACGGGCCACGCGGCCCCGGGGTCGACGCGGACGACGACGGTGCACATGCCGTCGATCCTCGCACGTGGCCCCGGTAGCGTGAGCCAGGTGAACGCAGCAGCAGAGCGCGCCCTGACCGTCATCGTGGGGATCACCGGGGGCATCGCCGCCTACAAGGCCGTCGGGGTCGTCCGCGACCTCGTCAAGCGCGGGCACGACGTGCACGTCGTCCCGACCGAGGGCGCCCTGCGCTTCGTCGGACTGCCGACGCTCGAGGCCCTCAGCCGCAACCCCGTCACCACGAGCGTGTGGGACGACGTCGCCGAGGTGCGCCACGTCGCGCTCGGTCGCCGGGCGGACCTGGTCGTCATCGCACCCGCCACCGCGGACTCGCTGGCCCGGATGGCGCACGGCCTGGCGAGCGACCTGCTCGGCACGACGCTGCTCGCCACCGAGGCACCAGTCGTGGTCGCCCCCGCGATGCACCCGCAGATGTGGGAGCACCCCGCGACCCGTGCGAACGTCGCCACGCTGCGCGACCGCGGCGTCCACATGGTCGGCCCGGTCGTCGGTGCACTCACCGGCGACGACGCGGGTATCGGTCGGATGGCGGAGCCCGAGGACATCGTCGCCGCCGCGCTCGCCGTGCTCGACCAGCACCCCGCACCGGCCGGCCGCCGCAGTGCGGACACCGGCGCCGCGGCCAGCACCGGGGCCCGCGGTGAGCTGGGCGACCTCGCGGGCGTCCGCGTCGTCGTCAGCGCGGGCGGCACCCGCGAGCCCTTCGACCCGGTGCGGTTCGTCGGCAACCGCTCGAGCGGCCGGCAGGGCATCGCGATCGCCGCCGACGCGGTCCGTCGGGGTGCGTCCGTGACCCTCGTCGCCGCGAACGTGGAGGGCTCGTTGACCGCCGGGCTGGACGCGACCCTGGTGCCCGTCGGGTCGGCGCTCGAACTCGCCGAGGCCGTGCACACCGCCGCAGCAGCAGCCGACGTCGTCGTGATGACCGCCGCCGTCGCCGACTACCGTCCGGCCGAGGTGCGCACCGAGAAGCTCAAGAAGGACGCGCAGGGCGAGCGCATGACGCTCGAGCTGGTGCGGAACCCGGACGTGCTCGCCGACCTCGTGGCGGCACGTCGGACGGGGCAGATCATCGTCGGGTTCGCCGCCGAGACCGAACCCGACCGCGACGCGCGGATCGAGCTCGGGCGCGCCAAGATCAGCCGGAAGCCCGCGGACCTGCTCGTCGTGAACCACGTCGGCTGGTCGGCCGGCTTCGAGCGCGAGGAGAACGCGATCGAGGTCCTGGTGCCCGGTGGCGAGGTGGTCCGCGAGACCTCCGGCACGAAGGCCGAGGTGGCGACGGCGGTCCTCGACCTCGTCGCGACCGCCCTCACGTGAACCGGCACTGACCTGGTTCCGAGGACCGGCGAGCACGATGGGGCGCATGCGACGACGTGAACGGGTCCGACGTGCGAACCGCACGGCCACCCTCCTGGCGGTGATCCTCGGCACGGCCGGTGTCACGCACTTCCTGCGCCCCCGCGGGTACGACCGGATCGTGCCCGACGCGCTGCCCCCGCGGCTGACCACGCTGGCCTCCGGCGTGGCCGAGCTCGGCATCGCCGCCGGGCTCGCGTTCCCCGCGACCCGCCGTGCCTCGGGGTGGGCCGCCGCGGCGCTGTTCGCCGCGGTGTTCCCGGCCAACGTGAAGATGGCGAACGACCTGCTCGACCACCCTCGCTCGAGCCGGGCGATGCGGCTGGTCTCGGTGCTGCGGCTCCCGCTGCAGGCCCCGTTGGTGCTGTGGGGCGTGCGCGTCGGTCGGCACGCACCGAAGCCGTGACCCAGCCGTCGTGGACCCGCGCGGCGGTGCCGTTGCTGCACCGACCGGTCACCCAGCACGCCTGGGAGGACATCGTGTTCGCGCACTGGCGGCACGACCCGGCGTCGCTGCAGCGGCTCGTCCCCCGTGGAACCCGTCCGGACGTCGTCGACGGCAGCGCCTGGGTGGGACTGTCGGCGTACGTGTTCCGGGAGACCCGGGTGCCGCCGTTCCCGTCCGCCGGGCGGCTCGGCACCATGACCGAGGTCACGATCGAGGTGCTCACGGTGGACGACCAGGGACGTCGCGGGGTGACCTACCGCACGGTCGACACCGCGAACGTGCCCGCCATCGTGGCCGCGCACGCACTGCTCGGTGTGCCGTACACGTTCGCGCACGCACGTTCCCGTCGCCGCGGCGACGCGGTGGCGCACCGGTCCGTCCGGCACCCGGCCCGCGCGCTGCACCCGGTGCGGTGGGCGCGGTCGCTCCGGCAGGAACGCCCGACCGGTGCGGCGCGGCCGAAGCACGCGGCTTCGGTGCGGGTGACCGCCGGCGAGGTCGTCGACACACCGCTGGCCGCCGAGCTCACCACCCGAGCCGGCATCCACGCGCGGTACCTGGCGCAGACCCTGTTCTGGCAGCGGCAGCACCCGGTGCTCACCACCCGTTCGGCCACGCTCGACCGACTCGAGGGCGACCTTCCCGACGCCGTCGGCATGCCGGGGTTGTTCGACCGGGCCCCGGACTCGCTGCTCGTGGTCGACGGCACGACCGTCCGGTACGGCTGGGGCGGGGTGGTCCGGTGACGGACGCACGGCCCCACGCACCGGCCGACGACCCGTTCGACCTCGACCGCTTCGTCCGGGCCCAGCAGGGCGTGCACGACGTCGCGCTCGACGAACTCCGCCGCGGCCGGAAGTCGTCGCACTGGATGTGGTTCGTGTTCCCGCAGCTCGCCGGCCTGGGGCGGAGCGCCACGGCCGTGCGCTACGCGATCACCGGCGCGGACGAAGCCCGTGCCTACCTGGCACACCCGGTGCTCGGGTCCCGACTGCTCACGGCCACCGAGGTCGTGGCGGCAGCCCCCGCCCGCTCCGCCGACGCCCTGCTCGGGGGCGTCGACGCGGTGAAGCTCCGGTCGTCGATGACGCTCTTCGCCCGGATCGCAGCCGACCGGCGACCGTTCGTCGCCGTGCTCGACCGCTGGTACGAGGGCACCGAGGACCCGGCCACGCTCCGCCTGCTCGGCGAGCGCTCGGGACGCGAGTGACGCACGCGACGCACGCAACGCGCGGCGCGTGTCACCGGCATCTGAACGTCGACACTGACACGCGCTGAGCCGATCGGAACGCCGTTGTCATATCAGGTACGGTGATGCGAGCACGAGCGATGCCGACCGTGCCCGTTCGCCCGGCGTCCCGACGCCACCGCCCCCGAAGGAGAACGCATGCCGGTCCCCCGCAGCGCCCCGACCGAGCACCAGCTGCTCCGTGACACCGTCCGCCACAAGATCCACGACGCGATCATGGACGGCACGCTCCTGCCCGGCGAACGACTGAACGACGACGAGCTCATCGCCTGGCTCGGCGTCTCCCGGACACCCATCCGCGAGGCCCTGAGCCAGCTGTCGCGCGCCGGCCTGATCGAGATGGCACCGAACCGGTACACCCGCGTCACCACGCCGGACCCCGCCGAGGTCATCGAGGCGATGCAGACCCTCGGCGTGCTGTTCGGTGGCGTGGTCCGACTCGCGGTCCCGCGCCTCGGTTCGGCGGCCCGGAAGAAGATCCTCGCGCAGCTCGACAAGACGATCACCGAGCTCGAGGCGCACGAGGTCGCCGCCGTCAACCACGACGCCCTCGACGTCTTCGCCCTGTACGTCGCCGAGTGCGGCAACGAGAACCTGCAGCGTGTCTGCCGCGACACCATGGACGGCCTGGCGTTCCGGTTGCGCCTGCCGAACCTCGACGAGCTGGTCGACTGGGACCGGATGACCGAGGACTTCCGGCGCCTCCGGGCGGCGACCGAGTCCGGCGACAACGTCGCGGCCGAGCTCGCGACCGAGGCGATCCACCAGCTGCCCGGCGAGAAGCACTGAGTCCACCTGTACCCGCGTACAGGAACCGCCCGTCTCGCTGACGCGAGGCGGGCGGGCGACGTCTGACGGGCCTTCCGGGCGGTGACCCGACCACGCGCGTGACGCTCCCAGTCCCGGGGCCGCGCGGACCGATAGCATCGCTGGCGACCACCTGAACCAGGCACCCGGAGCAGCACATGAACCCCCGCCCGACGGACCGTACCGAGGTCGCCGCACGCCTGGCCGCCGCCGTCGGTCGGATCAACCGACGGGCCCGCACCGACTCGGCCTCGCTCGGGTACGGCATCGTGTCGGCGCTCGCGTCGATCCAGCGGCACGGACCCCTGCGCCCCGGCGACCTGTCGCGGATCGAGGTGGTGACGAAGCCCACGATGACGCGCATCCTGACCGAGCTCGAGCAGCGCGGCTTCATCCAGCGCGAGGCAGACCCGCGCGACGGCCGGGCGTTCATGGTGACGGCCACGCCGGAGGGCATCGAGGCGGTCGAGCAGGCCCGCGCGAACCGCACCGGGATCGTCGCCGGTCTCATCGCCGAGCTCGACGAGTCGGACGTCCAGGCGATCGCCGGGGCCCTGGCGGCGCTCGAGCGTGTCGCGCAGGGCGAGCACGCCCAGGAACCTCACACCTTCTAGTCGCCGATCGACCGTTACCGAACCGTTACCAACCGGTGGACGGACCGTTCTGCCAGCGTTCCTGGATGCGCTGCCCAGTCTGACCGGTCATGGTGTCGGCTCCGCCTGACCGCGGCCACCCCACGGCTGCCCCGGCGGACGGACGGGCCCCACACCACCGTCCGGTCCTCACCGGCTCGAGGACTCCTCGTCGTCGCCGACGGTGTCACCGACACCGTCAGCCTCCGACGTGCCAGCACGGCCTCGGTCGCGCGAGCACGAGTCCTTCCCCCACCGAGCCGCCGACCCGCGGAACCGATGCGACACACCCCTGAGCTCCCCACCACCACCACCGCCCCGACCCGACGTGAGGCCCTGAACACCCCCACCCGCCGGATGCGCCGGGCCCTGCGGCACCGCGCGACGCTGATCGCCGGCGGAGCGGCGGTCCTCGCCGTCGCCGGAGGCGCCCTGACCGTCGGCACGCAGCCCGCCATCGGCGAAGCCCTCGGCATGCCGACCGGCACCGCGAGCGCCTCGGCGACCGCGGAGCCCGCCCTGCGCGGCACCGCGCTCGACCGTGCCCAGGCCGCCGCCACGATCACCACGGCGAAGACCGTCATGCAGACCGCGAACGACAAGGTCGACACCTCGGCACTCGAACAGCGCGTCGACGCCCTGAGCGACTACCCGGACCTGTCCGGCGCTGCGCTGACGAACCGGATCTCGACGACGGTCGCGTCGGCCACCGACGTCGCGCAGGCCAGCGCCACGCAGGACAAGCGGGACGTCGACGCGAAGGCCGCGGCCGCAGCGAAGGCCGCAGCCGAGCGGCAGGCGGCCGCCGAGGCCGCCGAGGCGGCTCGGAAGCTCGCCGCCGGCAACACCGTCGCCGGTGCCAAGGCCACGGCGAGCTCGCTCGCGTCGTCGGAGTACGGCTGGGGTGCCGACCAGTTCCAGTGCCTCGACAACCTGTGGACCAAGGAGTCGGGCTGGAACTACCAGGCCGTCAACGCGAACGGCGGCGCGACCGGCATCCCGCAGGCGCTCCCCGGCTCGAAGATGGCCACGATCGCCGCGGACTGGCGCACCAACGCCACCACGCAGATCACCTGGGGCCTGCAGTACATCAGCTCGGCGTACGGCACCCCGTGCGCGGCGTGGGCGCACTCGCAGGCGAACAACTTCTACTGATCGGCGCGGGTCGCGACGGCGACCGGCAGACGGACGGGAGGCCCGTGGCGGATCCGCCACGGGCCTCCCGTCCGTTTCGTGGTCGCGGTCAGCCCACCCGCGCGACGCGCACGTCGACGCGGCTGAGCGCCAGGCCGCGTGCCGCGGCGGTCGCCAGGGCGACGTCGTGGACGGCGCGCGCGACCTCGGGGGCCGGGCGGAAGCCGTCCGTGCCGATGACGACGCGCAGGGCGTCGTCGTCGACGACGATCCGGAGCGGTCCGGTGCTCGTGGCGATGCTGCGGACCGCCTGCACGGCGCTCGCGACCGTCGGTCGGGAGCGGTACAGGTCAGTGACCCCGGGGACCTCGAGGACGGCGGCCTCGATCTCGGCGAGGGTCTCCTCGGTGGTGCTCATCGGGCCCCCTCGGGGTCGGTGCCGGGCTCGGGGTCCGGCAACAGGTCGCGGACGACGACGTCGATCGCCTCGACGAGCAGGTCGGTCTGCTCGGCCAGGGTGCCGGCCACGGCGGCGCGGACCAACTCGGCGGTCGCGGGGATCGACGGGCCGGACGCGATCGCGATCTCGACGACGACCCGGATCGGGGACGCGAGTTCGGTGACGTCACCGTCGAGGTGGCAGCGGGCCACGAGCACGCCGGGGACCTCGTCACCGGTGCGCCGGATGAGGGAACGGATAGCGCCCTCGGTCATCACGGGGCGCTCGGTCTCGGACTGGGGGCGGAGGGGGACGTCGCGCCCGGAGCGGGACTCGATCGAGATGTTCGCCAGGACGCCGCTGATCCAGGACTCGTCGGCCGGGGCCTCGTCGCGTGCGGCCGCCTCGAGCGAGCGCAGCGACGCGTGCCGGACGCGGATGATCGCGGCCAGGGCGTTCTGGCAAGCGGGCGAGTCGTCGATGCTCGGGTCCGCCGGCTGCATGCCGGCGTCGAGGTAGTCGGTGAGCTCGTCGATCGAGTGGCCGTCCAGGTCACCGGGTTCGAGGGCGTCGAGTGCTTCGGGGCTGTCGGGCAGGTCCGGCCGGATGCCGTCGTGGTCGGTCATCGCCATCCCTCCATGAGTCGGATCATGTTCTTCCTCGCTCGGGACAGCAGTCCCCGGACCGTCGAGGGCGGCAGGTCGAGTTCGGCGGCGATCTCGTCGTACCGGTACTCGAGCACCTCCTTCATGATCCAGCACCGTCGTTGGGCTTCGGGCAGTTCGGCCAGCGCACGCTCGGCCGCGTCCTCGCGCGAGCGCGCCTCGGCGACCCGGTCGGGTGCGTCATCTGCCGGCGCGGCGACCTCGAGCTCGGTGACGTCGTCGTGGACGCGCCGCGCGCGGATCCGGTCGAGGCACTTCCGGCTCAGGATGCGCATCAACCACGACTTCACGCGCGCGAGGTCCTCGAGGGAGTCGAGGCGGTCCCACGCGGTGATGAAGGTCTCCTGTACGACGTCGTCGAGTTCGTCGGTGGAACCGAGGGTCCGACGGGCGTAGGCGCGGAGCAGCGGGGTGTGGCGACGGATCAGGACCTCGAAGGCCCGGACGTCGCCGTCGGACGACCGGCCGGCGAGGACCGCGTCGTCGAGCTCGGCGAGGGACTGGTGGTGCACGCGTTCCTTCTACTGGTGGTGGATGGAGAACGGCTGGGTGCGCCGGTGATCCGGAACGACCTTGAGCGGTCCGACCGGCCGGGCGGTGAGCGACCGGACCCGCGCCAGGGCGAGCACGTGCGCGGGGGCGTTCCTGGGGACTGCGACGGTGCGGGTCATGTCGACTCCTCGTGGTGTGGTCGACGATGGGACGTGGGTCGCACCGGTTTCGTCACACAGGACGTCGAGAGGCGACCCGGACGGTCCCGGTGCGCTCCGGGTCCGATCACCGTGGTCGCGAGGGTGGCCCCGCCGTCAGCACCAGCTACCGGTCGGGGTCCGGCGCACCGACCCCGGTGCGCCAGACTTGCCTCCATGTCGCTCGTCACCGCCGTCTGCCGCGTCGACCGCCTGCTGCCGGACTCCGGCATCATCGGCGTCACCGCCATCGACAAGCGCCCGGTCACCGGGAGCGTCCGGGTCCGGCCGCTCGGCCTGCGCGCCGACGTGCAGGCGAACCGCAAGTACCACGGTGGTGTGGACCAGGCCGTGTACGCCTACGCCGACGAGGACGCCGCGTACTTCGCCGACCTGCTCGACCGCGAGGTCCCGCCCGGCCTGTTCGGCGAGAACCTCCGCACCAGCGGCATCGACGTCACCGGGGCCATCACCGGGGAACGCTGGCGGATCGGCGACACCCTCGTGCTCGAGGTGACCGTCCCCCGGACACCCTGCGGCACCTTCGCCCGGCGCATGGGCATCGACGGGTGGGTGAAGCGGTTCGCCGACGAAGGGCGGCCCGGGGCGTACCTGCGGGTGGTCAAGTCCGGTTCGGTCGCCGCGGGTGACCCCGTCGAGGTGACGCACCGGCCGGAACACGGGGTGACGATCGGCGAGATCTTCGGCGACCTGGCGCCCGATCGTGCGCGGGCCGTGCTCGAGTCGGGGGAACGGCTGGCACCGAAGGTCGTCCAGGACCTGTCGAAGGTCGCCGCGCGAGTCTGATGCCGACGAGCCTGCCGAGCCCGATCAGCCCGGCAGCACGCCCCTCGACGGGTCGAGCGGACGCTTCGCCGCGGGCAGCCCTGCGACCACCAGGTCGTAGGCGTTCACCACGAGGTCCTCGACCAGGGTCTCGTCGATGCCGACACCCGGCGTCAGCGTGATCCAGTGCCGCTTGTTCATGTGCCACCCGGGCGTGATCTCGTCGTGGTCGCGCACCAGCGCTGCCCCGTGCGGCGGCGCGCACTTGAGGTTCACGATCGGGGTCCCACGCACCTCGGTCACCATCACGAACATCTTGCCGACGACCTTGTAGACCACCGAGCCCTCGCCGAACGGCTGGGTCTCGACGGCCGCCGGCAGCGCGAGCGCCGTGCGGCTCGCGATCTCGTGCAGCTGCTCGCCGTCCATGCGACCAGGATGCCGCAGGCCGCCGACAGCGCACCCCGTTCGGGGGCAGGTCGTGCGTGACGATCACGTCGTAGGATCACCACGCCGCGCACCCGACGCGGCGGTCGCTCGTGCGATCACCACCAGTTCCAGGGGGAACCCGTGCGCATCATCCGTACCCTCGGCATCGCCGCCGCCACCGCCGTCCTCGCGACCACCGTCGTCGTCGGCGGGACCTCGACCGCGCAGGCCGCGCCGAAGTCCTACGCCAACTGCACCGCGGTGCACAAGGTGTACTCCGGTGGCATCGCCAAGAAGTCCGTCACGAAGAACAAGGTCGTCTCCGGCGGCAAGACCACCTACCGTGCGCTCAAGGGCACGGTGAAGAAGGACGACGCCCTGTACAAGGCGAACACCAAGCTCGACCGCGACAAGGACGGCATCGCCTGCGAGAAGAGCTGACGCTCCCACTCGCTCGGTGACACCGGCACGACACCGGTGTTCGCGTCCTGCACACCCGCACGCCGGGGTGCGATGCGCGAACACCGGTGTTTTGCGTGCCCAGCGTGCCCCGGCACGCCCCGGCGTGCGCCCGCGGCGCGGAGCGGCGCGGGATGCTCAGAGCGTCGGGACGCCCTCGTGCCCGGAACGGGGACGCGGAGTCCCGGCGACGCCCGTGACGACCGACCCCGCCGGCACGTCCTTCGTGACGACCGTGTTGGCGCCGACGACGGAGTCCGGACCGATCGTGATCGCCCCGATCAAGGACGACCCGGCGCCGAGCACCACGCGGTCCCCCACCACCGGGTGCCGTCGGGCTCCAGGGCCGTGGTCTCCGCCGCGTCCGCCCAGGGTGACGCCGTGGAACACGAGCACGTCGTCGCCGATGACCGCGGTCTCCCCGATGACGACACCCATGCCGTGGTCGATGAAGAACCGACGGCCGATGCGCGCGCCGGGGTGGATCTCGATGCCGGTGACGGACCGTGCGATCTGCCCGAGCAGGCGGGCCGCGAACCGGGACCCGGGCAGCCCCTGCGCGTTCCAGAGGCGATGGGTCAGGCGGTAGGTCCAGATGGCGTGCAGACCCGAGTAGACGATCGCGTTCTCCAGGTCGCCCCGGGCAGCGGGGTCACCGCGGCGTGCTGCGGACAGGTCCTCCCGGATGGTCCGCAGCACGCCTCGTCGGAGGGGACGACTCACGCAGTGAGCCCCTCGAAGAGCACCGTCGACAGGTAGCGCTCTCCCGTGTCGCACACGATGGCGACGATCCGCTTGCCGGCGTTCTCGGGGCGAGCGGCGATCTCGAGGGCCGCGTGGATGATCGCGCCGGACGAGATGCCCGACAGGATGCCCTCCTGCGTCGCCAGGGCACGGGCAACGCGCAGCGCGTCGTCGAGCTCGACGTCGAACACCTCGTCGATGACGCTCTGGTCGAGGACCTCGGGCACGAAGTTCGCGCCGATGCCCTGGATCTTGTGCGGACCGGCCTTGCCCTCGGTGAGCAGGGGCGAGTCCTTCGGCTCGACGGCGACGATCTGCACGCCGGGCACGCGCTCCTTGAGCACCTGCCCGACACCGGTGATCGTGCCGCCGGTGCCGACGCCCGCGACGAACACGTCGACGTGCTCCTCGGTGTCGCGGAGGATCTCCTCCGCCGTGGTCTTCCGGTGGATCTCGGCGTTCGCGGCCGTCTCGAACTGGTGGGCGAGGATCGCGCCGGGGGTCTCCGCGACGATCGACTCGGCCTTCGCGACCGCACCCTTCATGCCCTCGGGCCCGGGGGTCAGGACGATCTCGGCCCCGTACGCGCGGATGACCGCGCGGCGCTCGACGCTCATGGTCTCGGGCATGGTGATGACGACCCGGTACCCACGGGCGGCACCGACCAGCGCGAGGGCGATGCCGGTGTTCCCGGACGAGCCCTCGACGATGGTGCCACCGGGCTGCAGCGCGCCGGAGGCCTCGGCCGCGTCGATGATCGCGACGCCGAGACGGTCCTTGACGCTGGCGCCCGGGTTGTAGAACTCGAGCTTCGCGAGCACCTCGGCCCCGCCTGCCTTCGGCAGCCGGTTCAGCTTGACGAGGGGGGTGTTGCCGAACGCCTGGGAGATGTTCTCGTAGATGGTGCCGCTCATCCGGTCCGTCCTTCGCAGCTCAGGTCGCGCATCGCTCTTCCTGGAGGCGCGGTGTGCGCCCGATCCTAGCGACCGGACCCCGGTCGGTCCTGTCCGTGACGGCGCATGCGCTCGGACGCGAGTCGCGCCTCCAGACCCGGTTCCCGGACTGCGAGAGCGACAGACACCCGCGGAAGATCGACGGGATTCTGTCGCTGTCGCGGGGGTGAGGACGACCGGCGCCGAGGAGAGTCGCCTCCGAGGCGTTCGCCCCACCGCGTCAGCGCACGAACGCCGTCCGGGCGAACCGCTCGTCGGTCGCCTCCAGAACCCGCAGCACGTTGCCTCCGGCCAACGCCCGCAGGTCCGACTCACCCCAGCCGCGCCGGACGAGCTCCGCCGCGAGCACCGGGTACCGCGACACGTCCCGCAGGTCCGGCGGCAGCACCGGGGTGCCGTCGTAGTCACCGCCGAGGCCGAGGTGCGCGACACCGGCGACGTCACGGGCGTGCTCGACGTGGTCGGCGACGTCCGACACCGTGACCAGGGGCGGTTCGCCGGACATCCCCGACTCCTCCCAGTCCGCCCACGCGCGCGACACGAACTTCGGCACGAAGGTGATCATCACGACGCCGCCGTTGTCGGCCAACCGGGCGAGGACGTCGTCAGGCACGTTCCGCGGGTGGTCGTCGATCGTGACGGTCGACGAGTGGCTGAACACGACGGGCCGGGTCGCCACGTCGAGCGTGTCCCGCATGGTGGCCGGTGCGGTGTGGGAGAGGTCGACGAGCATGCCGATCCGCTCCATCTCGGCGACGACCTGCCGCCCGCGGTCGGTCAGGCCGCCGTGTGCCCGTTCTCCGGTCGCGGAGTCGGCCCAGGGGGTGTCGTCGTTGTGGGTGAGCGTCATGTAGCGGACGCCGAGCCGCGCGAGGGTGCGGAGGACCGCGAGGTCGTCACCGATCGAGTGCCCGCCCTCGGCGCCGAGCAGCGACGCGATCCGGCCGGAGTCGACGGCGGTACGGACCTCGGCGGCGGTGCGGGCGAGCGCGAGGTCGTCGGGGTAGCGCTCGATGATCCGGTGTGCGAGGTCGACCTGCTGCAGCGTCGTCGTCACGGGGTCCGGGTCGTCCGCGGGCACGAACACCGACCAGAACTGCCCGACGACGCCGCCGGCACGGAGCTTCGGGATGTCGGTGTGCAGTGAGTCGGTCTCGGTGTCGATGCCCTCGACGCCGGAGTCGTGGCTGTCACGGCGCTCCCAGGGCAGGTCGTTGTGGCCGTCGATGACCGGGAACGGGAGCGCGTCGAACGTCATCCCCCGACGCTACCGCCCGCGCCCTCGTGGCTAGGCTCGAACCGTGCAACCCGTCACCCTCCGCACCGAGCGACTGGTGCTCTCGATCCCCGACCTCGGGGATGCCGGCGACGACCGTTCGACCCCGACGGTCTGGCCGACGTCGTGACCGTCTCGTTCCGGGTCGTGACGGACCTGCCGGTCCCGCCGGAGCGCGCCTTCGCGCTGTCGCTCGACATTGGCGCGCACGAGCGGTCGATGGCCGCGACCGACGAACGCGCCGTCGCCGGCACGACGGCCGGCACGATCGGCCTGGGCGAGACCGTCACCTGGCGTGCGCGGCACTTCGGGATCGTCTGGCGGATGACGAGCAGGATCACCGCCCTGGAGGCGCCTCACCTATTCGTCGACGAACAGGTGCGTGGGCGGCCGTTCGCCCGGTTCCACCACGAGCACCGCTTCGAGCCGTCGGCCGGCGGCACGCGCATGGTCGACACCATCACGTTCCGCGCGCCGCTCGGCCCACTGGGTCGCCTGGCCGAGGTGCTCGCGCTGGCCCGGTACATGCCGCGGCTCATCGCCGACCGCAATGCCTCGCTCGCCGCCGAACTGCGTGCCGAGCTGCGCGCCGGATCCGACGGCGATCAGGGCGCAGCGAGCTCCCCCAGCGTGTCGTAGGCGGCGGCGACGGCGTCGACCCGCACCCGGCCACCGGGGCCGGAGGCGTCGTAGACGTCGTTCGTGATCGCGGCGACGACGGCGAACAGCGCGGCCATCGAGTCGAACGCCGACGGTGAGTCGACCGGGCAGAGGATCGCGGTGGCCGCGGGGGCGGCGATGACCGCGGCCGTCGGGTCGCCGAGGACGATGACGTCGGCCCCGGAGTCGACGCAGTGCCGGACGATCCGCTCGACCCCGGCGGTGTGCCGACGCACGGTCACCAGGACCACGAGGTCGTGCCGGTCGAGGTCGGCGACCTCTTCCCCGAGCCGCTGCCCGGGCGACGGGCCGACCCGGACGTCGGACCGCACCTGCGCCAGCTGGGACCGCAGTTGCAGCGCGATCGGGTACGCGCCGCGCTCACCGAGGACGAGCACGCGGCGGGCACGGACGATCCGACGGGCCAGCCGCGGGCGATCCGCTCGGCCGAGCGACGCGAAGGCCGCGTCGAGGTTGCGCGCCTCGACCGCGCGCTGGTCGACGTGGGCGGCGTCCTCGGCGACCCACGGCAGGCCCGAGCCCCGTGCGGACATCAGGTTCTGCCGGACCTCGGCGGCGTCCTGGAACCCCAGCGACCGGACGAGTCGCGAGACGGTGGCCTTCGAGGTGCCCGACTCGGCCGCGAGTTCGGCGGAGGTGCCGACGAGCAGGAGTTCGGGGTCGTGGCGGACCATGGCGGCGACCCGTCGTTCGGCGGGCGAGAGCTGTTCCCACACGGAGTCGATCCGGGCGCGGACGTCGGGGCCGGCGGTGCTCATGCGCGGGCCACCCGGTCGACGGCGACGGCCAGGGCATCGAGGCCGAGGGCGATGTCCGGCGTCGACACGAACTCGTCCGGGTGGTGGCTGATGCCGTCGGGGTTGCGGAGGAACAGCATCGCCACGTCGGTCACGAGCCCGAGTGACATCGCGTCGTGGCCGGCTCGCGAGAACAGCTCCATCGGCGCGATCTCACCCGTCGAGACGATCCCGGCGCGGACGGCGTCCATCAGCCGGGGCGAGCAGAACACCGCGGGCGCCCGGTGCACCTCGGTCGGGGTGACGCTCACCCCGCGCCGTTCACCGATGAGCGTGAAGGCCTTGGTGAGTTCGTCCCAGACCTCGTCCCGCTCGTCGTCGAACTCGCCGCGCAGGTCGACGGAGAACCGTGCGAGCCCGGGGACGACGTTGACGGCTCCGGGTTCGACGGTCATCGTGCCGACCGTCCCGACCTGGTGCGAAGCCCGGCAGATCCGTTCCACCGCGAGCGCGGCCTCGGCGGCCGCGAGCAGGGCGTCGTGCCGGCGCTCGTAGGGGGTGCCGCCGGCGTGCCGGGCCTCTCCCACGGCCTCGACCGAGAACCGGCGGGCGCTCGCGATGCTCGTGACGACCCCGAGGGCCTGCCCGGCCTGCTCGAGGTGCGGCCCCTGCTCGATGTGCGCCTCGAGGTAGCCGATCACCGACGCAGGGTCGACCGCGGCGTCGCCGACGCGCTCCGGGTCGAGGCCGAAGTCGGTGAAGGCCTGCCGGAGCGTGACGCCGTCACCGTCGGCCAGGTCCCACCAGGCGTCGTCCCAGACCCCGGCCACCGCGGACGACCCGAGCAGGGCCTTGCCGAAGCGCGTGCCCTCTTCGTCGGAGAACGCGATGACCTCGAGCGCGACGGGCAGCGGACCGTCGGCGGTGAGCCGGGCGACCGTGCGGATCGCCATGAGCACCCCGACGACGCCGTCGTACCGTCCGGCGTCCACCACGGTGTCCAGGTGCGAGCCGAGCAGCAGCACGGGGGCGTCGGGCGTCGCGCCCGCGGCCCGGCCGTGCAGGTTGCCGGCGGCGTCCTGCCAGGTGGACAGTCCGGCGTCCTGCATCCAGCCCGCGACGAGGGCGTTCGCCCGGGCGTGCTCGGGCGACAGGTAGACGCGGGTGATCCGGCCCGGTTCGGCGCTGAGGGCGGCGAGCTCGTCGCACCAGCGGGCGACGAGTTCGGCGTCGGCGGTGCCCACGGCGGTCGCGTTCAGGACGGGCACGGCGCTCACGCGAGCACCTCCGCCCCGGCGGGAGCGACCGCTGCGGTGTCGTCGCGGAAGACGTCGAGGGCGGCGTCGACACCACCGCCGTGCGGGACCGCGTGCCCGGCCCGACGCAGGGTGTGCTCGAGCGCGGCCAGGGTCGTGACGACGGTGTCCTTCCGGGCGTTGTAGCCCATGGTGCCGATGCGCCAGACGCGTCCGTGCAGCGGCCCGAACGAGGTGCCGATCTCGATCCCGTGGTCGTCGAGCATCGCGCCGCGGACCTGGTCCCCGACGACGTCGGACGGGATCTCGACGGCGACGACGTTGTGCATCTTGTGGGCGACGTCACCGAAGACCGGGAGCCCGAGGGCCTGCACCCCGGCGAGCATCGCCCGCCCGGCGGTCTCGTGGCGGGCGACGACGGCGTCGCGGCCCTCCTCGAGCAGGATGCGGGCGCACTCGTGCGCGGCGTAGAGCATCGAAGCGGCCTCGGTGTGGTGGTTCAGCCGGCGGGGGCCCCAGTAGTCCAGGATCATCGCGAGGTCGAGGTAGTTCGAGCGGATCGGTTCGTCAGCGACGTCGTCACCGGGTTCGCGGATGCCGGCCTCGACGCTCCGCCGCTCGTCGAGCACGGCCACGGCCTTGGGCGACAGCGTGACGGGTGCGCTGCCGGACGGGCCGCCGAGGCACTTCTGCAGCCCGGCGCTCACGGCGTCGATCCCCCAGGCGTCGACCTCGAGCGGGTTGCCGCCGACCGTCGCGGTGGCGTCGGTGTAGAGCAGGACGCCGTACCGCTCGCAGATCGCACCGAGTTCGTCGAGCGGCTGGTTCATCGTGGTCGAGGTGTCGCCCTGCACGACCGCCAGCACCTTCGGACGGACGCGGGCGATCGCCGACTCGATGGCGGACGGTGTGAAGACCTGGCCCCAGTCGGTCTCGATGGTGTGGACCTCGGCCCCGGCACGGCCTGCGATCTCGGCGAGCAGGTGCCCGAACCGACCGAACACCGGCACGAGCACGCGGTCCCCCGGGGCGAGCAGCGACACCAGCACCGCTTCGATCCCCGCGCGCGAGGTGCCGTCCACGAGCAGCGTCGCATCGTTGCGGGTGCCGAACACGCGGCGGTAGAGCGCCTGCGTCTCGTTCATCGTCGAGGTCATCCACGGGTC
The DNA here is from genome assembly GCF_903970855.1 of Curtobacterium sp. ME12. Lineage (NCBI taxonomy): Bacteria > Bacillati > Actinomycetota > Actinomycetes > Micrococcales > Microbacteriaceae > Curtobacterium > Curtobacterium sp. ME12. The sequence continues at coordinate 20,504 of NZ_CAJCKD010000022.1, read as the reverse complement.
GTACTGGCCGACGAGCGGCGTCGACAGTGCGCGGAGCACGCGCGGGTCGGCGTCGATCGGACCGGGCCCCATGAGGAGACGGGCGGGTGGGTTCACTGGGAGCATGGTGGTTCCTTCCGTTCCTGATCCGACGATACCGGAACGATCGTTACAGGGATGTTCCCGCCGCGAGCACGGGCCGTCCGGCCAGCTGCCCCTCGACGCCGACCACGCCCCCGTCCGCCGTGGCGATGCGACGGCCGCGGAGCCAGGTCTCGGTGACGCTGCCGCGCACGCGGAGCCCGTCGAACGCGGACACCGGGTTGCGGTGCTCGAGCCCGGCGACGTCGACGACGGACTCGGCGGACGGGTCGAACACGGCGAAGTGCGCCAGGGCACCGCGAGCGATCACCCCACGGTCCCGCAGCCCGACCAGGGCGGCCGGACCGGTCGTGAACAGCGGCAGCAGCGCCTCGAGCGGGACCCCGCGACGCTCGGCCTCGGTCCACACCGCGCGGAACCCGACCTGCAGGCCGGCGACCCCGCCCCAGGCGAGGCCCCAGTCGTCGGTCTTCAGGTCCACAGTCGAGGGCGAGTGGTCCGACACGACGAGGTCGATCGTGCCGTCGAGCACACCGGCCCACAGCGCGTCGCGGTTGGCGTCGTCGCGGATCGGTGGGCAGCACTTGTAGGCGGTCGCGCCGTCCGGGATCGTGCCCGCATCGAACGACAGGTAGTGCGGGCACGTCTCGACCGTGATCCGGACGCCGTCGTCCTTCGCCGCGCGGAGCATCGGCAGTGCGCCCGCGTCGGACAGGTGCAGCACGTGCACCCGCGCACCGGTCGCCCGCGCGCCGTCGATGACCTGCGCGATCGCGGACCGTTCGGCGGCGACGGGCCGGGTGGCCAGGAAGTCGGCGTACCGGCCGCCGAGCGCCCGGTGCGGCACGAGGTGCTCCGGGTCTTCGGCGTGCACGATCAGCAGGGCGTCGATACCGGCGACCTCGGCGATCGCGGCGCGGAGCTGTTCGGGGTCGAGGTGCGGGAACTCGTCGATACCGCTCGGCGCCGTGAAGCACTTGAACCCGAAGACGCCGGCGTCGTGCAGTGCGTCGAGCGCCCCGAGGCTCGCGGGGACCGCTCCGCCCCAGAACCCGACGTCGACCGCCACCCGGCCCTCGGCACTCGCACGCTTGACGGCGAGCGCCTCGACCGTGGTGGTCGCGGGGATCGAGTTGAGCGGCATGTCCACGATCGTGGTGACGCCGCCCATCGCAGCGGCCCGGGTCGCGGACGCGAAGCCCTCCCACTCGGTGCGGCCGGGCTCGTTGACGTGCACGTGCGTGTCGACGAGTCCGGGGAGCAGCATCTGCCCGCCCGGCACGGTGTGGTCCTGCACGGCGTCGACGACCGCGTCGACGGGCAGGACGCCGGTGACCCGGCCGTCGTGGACGACGACCGCGGCAGGACGGAACGCCCCGTCGACCCAGGCTCGCTGCGCGCGGACGACCAGGTCTGCCGTGTCGCCCGCCGGGAGGCCCGTCATGCGCCCGCCCCGGCCGTCGCGACCGCCGCCGGGTGGCGTTCGAAGCCCGCCAGCAGCCCCGACATGGCCTTCACCGGCGGCAGGGCGTACTCGCCGCGCTTGCCCGTGGACAACCCGAGCCGGACGAGCGACTCCGCCAGGACCGTGGCCGCCGCGACGCCGTCGACGACCGGTGCCCCGATCGCCAGCGAGACCTCGGCGCAGAAGTCCGCCATGCCGGCGCACCCGAGCACGACGGCGTCGGCTCCCCCGTCGATGACCGCTCGGCACTCCTCGATCACGAGCGCACGGGCACCGGACTCAGGGTCGTCGAGCTCGAGCACCGGGACCTCGCACGCCCGGATCTCCGTGACGAGCGGGGCGAAGCCGTAGCGCTCGGCGAGCTCGTGGGCGCGGCCGGTCGTGCGCGCCAGGGTGGTGACGACGCCGAACCGACGGCCGAGCATCGCGGCGGCGTGGAACCCGGCCTCCGCGATCCCGATCACCGGCACCGTCGCGAGCTCCCGCGCGGCGTCGAGCCCCGGGTCCCCGAAGCAGGCGACGACGAACGCGTCCACCCCGTCCTGCTCGCCGCGGCCGATCTGCTCGAGCAGCCCGGGCACGGCCAGGGCCTCTTCGTAGTGGCTCTCGATCGAGGCCGGCCCCATCGAGGGTTCGACCGCTTCGACCAGCGTGCCGGGAGCGGCGGCGGCCTGGGCCGCGATGCCGATCGCCCGCGTCATCGACGCGGTGGTGTTGGGGTTGACGACGCGGATGCGCATCGGGGTCCTTCCGGTGGAGCGAGTGGAGCGGTGGAACCGGTGGTGCTGGGTGGTGCTGGGTGGTGACCATCGTGGCGGGGGCGGGGCGGGCCTCCCGGCCGTGGTGTGGATCTGTGGACGACCGAGCGCCGCGACCCGCCCTGTGGAGGACGGGCCGCGACGCCGGCGGTCAGGCGCGACCGACGGCCGCGCCGTCGTCGACCGAGGGGTCCTCCGCGTCGAGCACGGGCATGCTCGGCCGGACACGCTCGAACGCCCAGAAGACGACGAGGCCCAGGCCGCACCCGATGAACCAGCTGTAGCTCGCCAGCCACGGCAGCACGCCGAGTGCCGGGGGCAGGACCGCGCTCGCCACCGAGATCGCGCCGGTGACCACGAGGGTCCAGATGGCGTTCGGGTTGAACCCGCCGCGGTACCAGTACCGGGCGGTGCGGCTCGTCGAGTACATGTCGTCGATCGCGATGCGCTGCTTGCCGACGATGTAGTAGCCCGCGATGAGGATGCCGAACAACGGGCCGATCAGCGCACCGAGCACCCCGAGCGTGTACAGGATCGCCTGGTCGTTGCCGTACCAGTTCCACGGGGTGAGGAGCACGGAGCCGACTGCGGCGATCATGCCGCCGGCCCGCCACGAGATCTTCCGGGGTGCCACGTTCGAGAAGTCGAACGCGGGGCTGATGAAGTTCGCCACGATGTTGATGCCGACGGTCGCGGTGACGAAGGTCAGGCCACCGAGCAGGATCGCGAAGGGTGCTCCGATGGCCTGCACGGTCTCGATCGGGTCGGTGATGAGCTTGCCGAACACCGGCACCGTCGCACTGGCGCAGAGCACCGTCAGGACCGAGAAGAACAGGAAGTTGATCGGCAGTCCCCAGAAGTTGCCGCGCTTGACCGCGCGGAACGACCGGCCGTAGCGCGAGAAGTCCCCGAAGTTCAGCATCGGGCCGGAGAAGTAGCTGACCACCAGGGCGACCGCGGACAGCATCACCGGGATCGACGCCCCGAACGACAGCGGCTCGCCAGCCGACAGGGTGAACGAGATGTTGCCGATGCCCGCCTGGCTGACCAGGTAGACCGCGAGCACGATCATCACCACGTAGACCGCCGGTCCGGCCCAGTCGATGAACCGCTTGATGGCCTCCATGCCCATCCAGAACAGCGCGCCCTGTGCCACCCACAGGATCGCGTACGAGATCCACCCCAGGGCCGACAGCCCGAGGAACGAGTGGTCGAGCAGCCCCGCCGACGCCGGGATGAACTTGAGGAAGACGATGTTCAGCGACTGGGCGGCGAGGAAGGTCTGCACGCCGTACCAGGCCATCGCGATGAGGCCACGGATGATGGCGGGGACGTTCGCGCCGAGCACCCCGAACACCGCGCGGTTGATCACCGGGTACGGCACGCCGGTGCGCTGCGACGGCTTCGCGACCAGGTTGGCGAAGACCTGCACGATGAGGATGCCGACCACCAGGGCGATGAGCACCTGCCAGCTCGCGATGCCGAGGGCGAAGAGCGACCCGGCGGTGACGTAGCCGCCGACGGAGTGCACGTCGGACATCCAGAAGGCGAAGAAGTTGTAGCTCGTCCAGCGTTGCTCGCGCAGCGGGGCGAGGTCCTCGTTCGTGAGCGCCGGGTCGTACCCGGGCTTGACGACGCCGGCACCCGCTGGGGCGGGGGCGGCGGTCGTGGTGGGGGCGTGGGGCGCGGCGACTGGTGTCGCGATGTCGGTAGCCATGGCGTCCTCCGAGGGAGTGGGAAGCGGGGCGGTGCGTGCTTGAGCACGAAGCTACGGAGCGACTTCGCCCCCGCCGTTTCCCTCGTGTAACGGTCGTGTGTCCCGGACCCCGTCCTGGAACGAGCGTTCCGGGACGGTGGCCGAGACCGGCGCCGACCGCTACCGGTGCCGCGCGCGGAGCCGCACCCGGAGCCGCGCTGCGGCTTGCCGCATCGATCGGCACCGACCCCGCACGGACCCCGCCACGACCCGAGCCGCGGGGACCGCCGGTGGTACGAATCGACCATGAGCAGGGGAATCAGGATCGACCACGTGGGCGTCACGGTGCCGGACATCGACGCAGCCACGCAGTTCTTCGAGGCGGCGTTCGACGCCGTCGTCCTGTACGACATGCGGCGTCGTGACGAGACGCCGAACAGCAGTTCCGAGGCGCACGGCTACCTCGGCATCCCGAGCACCATGGCGCAGGGGGCCATGCGGATGCTCGCGTTGCCGGAGGGGCCGGGGCTCGAGCTGTTCGAGTACCTGGGGCCCGAGCAGCGGAACGCCGCACACCCGTCCGACCTGGGGTGGCAGCACCTGGCGATGTACGCCGACGACCTGGACGAGACACTCGCCCGGGTCGAGGCAGCCGGCGGGACCCGGAACTCCGATCCGCGCGACCTGCGTGGTGACGAGGCGGGGGCCGGCAACCGGTTCGTGTACACCCGCACGCCGTGGGGGTCGACGCTCGAGATCGTCAGCTACCCGACGCCGCAGCCGTACCTGGTGTACGCGCCGCGGCCGAAGTGGGCGCCGTGGCCGATGCCGGACGACGTCTACCCGGTGCCGGCACCCGCCGTGCACTGACGACTCAGTGGCGGGGCACCTGCCCCGTCCGCCGCACGGCCCGTTCGAGCAGTTCGACGTCGATCCCGACGTGCTGCCGGGCGATCACGCCCGCCTCGGGCGCCCGCCCCGAACACACCGCGTCCACCAGCAGTTCGTGCTCGCGGAGCGCGCGGGTCTCCATCTCCGCCATGCCCTCGGCCGTGCCCCACAGGTGCGCCGGAGCGGCGATGGAGATCTGCGCCTCCAACCCGGCGAGCGCGGTCCGCAGGGCGTCGTTCCGCGCGGCGTCGATGATCGTCCGGTGCAGCACGGCGTCGGCTCGCTGCTTCTCGAGACCCGAGGTGGCGTCGCGGAACACCTCGAGCCGTGCACGGATCAGGGCGGCGTCCTCCGGGGTGACCCGTTCCGCGGCGGCCGTCGCGAGCGCCCCGTGCAACAGCGCGATGGCGTCAGCGGTGTCCTGGATCGCCTCCCACCGGGCGAGCAGCACCCGTCCGACGGCGTCCGATGAGCTGTCCGGCCACTCGGTGCGGACGAACGTGCCACCGCCCCGGCCTCGACGGGTCTCGAGCAGCCCCCGTTCGACGAGTCGCGCGATCGCGCCCCGCACGGTGACCCGGGCCACGCCGAGCAGGCCGGCGAGTTCGCGTTCCGGCGGCAGGTTCGCGCCGGGCAGGTACTCGCCCACGGCGACGGCGGTCACGAGGCGGTCCTCGACCTCGTCGACGCGCGTCTCGGTCGCACGATCGGACACACGGACCCCCTTCGCGGTGTTACGACCACGTTAAGGCAGCAGAAAAGGTATTGCGTGGGACCTTTTTCCGCTCCATGCTGACCCCCATGTCCAGCATCACCGCATCCACGATGCCGTTCCGCGACGGCGAGACCTGGTATCGGGCCACCACGCCCGACAGCCCGGTCGCCGGCGCGCTGCCCCTCGTCGTCCTGCACGGCGGGCCCGGCATGGCCCACGACTACCTGCGGAACCTCGCGGCCCTGGCCGACGAGACCGGCCGGACCGTCGTCCACCACGACCAGTTCGGCTGCGGCCGGAGCAGCCACCGCCCCGACGCACCGGTCGACACCTGGCAGCCGCAGCTGTTCGTCGACGAGTACGCCGCCCTGGTCGAGCACCTCGGGCTCGGCGACCACCACGTGCTCGGACAGTCGTGGGGCGGCATGCTCGGCGCCGAGATCGCGGTGCAGCAGCCCGCGGGGCTCCGGTCACTGGCGATCTGCAACTCCCCCGCGTCGATGCAGCTCTGGGTCGACGGCGCCGCCGAGCTGCGCGCGCAGCTGCCCGCCGACGTGCAGGACGCCCTGACCCGGCACGAGACGGCCGGTACCGTCGACGACCCCGAGTACCTGGCGGCGACGCAGGTCTTCTACGAGCGGCACGTCTGCCGCGTGGTCCCGAGCCATCCGGACTTCGTCGACTCCGAGGAGCAGATGGAGCGCGAGCCGACGGTGTACCACACGATGAACGGCCCGAACGAGTTCCACGTCATCGGCACGATGCGTGACTGGACCATCGTCGACCGGCTCGACCGTGTCGCCGTGCCGACGCTCGTCGTCGCCGGCGAGCACGACGAGGCCACGCCCGCCACGTGGGCGCCGTTCGTCGAGCGGATCGCCGACGTGCGGCAGCACGTCTTCCCCGGCGCGAGCCACTGCTCGCACCTGGAGCAGCCGGCGGAGTTCCGCCGGGTCGTCGCGACCTTCCTGGCCGCGCACGACGACGCCTGACCCGGCCACCTCCGGTCTGGAGGCGCTGGACGGGCCCGCCCCGCGCCTCCGGTCCGGAAGTCCCCACCCCCACGGCCGCACCCGCCTTCCCCGACGACACCACCCGCTCCCCTTCCCCGGCACCGCCCCCTCTGCACCGTCCCTCCACCCGAAACGGAACCCGACATGTCGCAGCAGCACAGCGAACTCTCCGCACAGCAGCAGCTCGAGGCCTACGGCTACAAGCAGGAGCTCAAGCGCTCCGTCTCCACCACCGACCTGCTCATCTACGGCCTGGTCTTCATGGTCCCGATCGCCCCCTGGGCGATCTTCGGGACCGTCTACAACGCCTCCAGCGGCATGGTGCCGCTGGTGTACCTCGTCGGCCTCGTCGCGATGATCTTCACCGCCCTGGCCTACGCGCAGATGGCGAAGTCGATCCCCCTCGCCGGCAGCGTGTTCTCGTACGTCGGCCGCGGCATCCACCCCACCGCCGGGTTCTTCGCCGGCTGGGCGATCCTGCTCGACTACCTGCTCGTCCCGACGCTGCTCTACGTGTTCGCCGCCGAGAGCATGGTCGGGATCTTCCCGGGCACGCCCCGCTGGCTGTGGGCACTCGTGTTCGTCGCGATCAACACCGTCATCAACCTGGCCGGGGTGTCCTCGCTCAAGCTCGCGAACCGCGTCTTCCTGCTCATCGAGCTCGTCTTCGTCGCGATCTTCGTCGTCATCGCCATCGTCGCGCTGACCGGTGGGACGATCCCCGACGCGTCCTTCGGCACCGAGCAGATCTGGGACCCGGCCAAGGTGTCGGCGCCGCTCATCGCCTCGGCCCTGTCGATCGCGGTGCTGAGCTTCCTGGGCTTCGACGGCATCTCGACGCTGTCCGAGGAGTCCACCGGCCGTCGTGGCGGGGCCGGCACGGCGATGATCCTGGCGCTCGTCATCGTGGCGTTCCTGTTCATCCTGCAGACCTGGCTCGCGTCCGCCCTGGCCGCGGGACGGGACTCGTTCTCGGACAACGAGGCCGGCAACGCCTTCTTCACCATCGTCGAGCAGGCCTCGTCGAGCGGGTGGGCCACCGCGTTCTTCGCCGTCAACGTGCTCGCCGTCGGCATCGCGAACGCCATGGCCGCACAGGCCGCGACGAGCCGCCTGCTCTTCTCGATGAGCCGCGATCGTCAGCTGCCCGCGTTCCTGCACAAGCTCAACGGGCGCCAGGTGCCGCAGAACGCGATCATCGTCGTCTCGGTGCTCTCCGCGATCCTGGTGCTGTTCTTCGTCGGGCAGATCGACACGATCTCGTCGCTCGTGAACTTCGGCGCGCTGTTCGGCTTCATGCTCCTGCACGTCTCCGTCTTCGTGCACCACGTCGTCAAGGGGAAGTCGCGCAACTGGCTGCTGCACCTGGTCGTCCCGCTGGTCGGGTTCCTGATCATCGGGTACGTCCTGCTCAACGCCGCGGTCGAGGCGAAGGTCGGCGGGATCGTCTGGCTGATCGTCGGCGCGGCCGTGTTCCTGTACTACCGACGCACCGGCCGTTCCACCGAGGTCGGCTCCGAAGCAGAACCGACGACGGAGGACGCACGATGACCCCGGACCACTTCCTGCCGAACACCCTCGGCCGCCCCGGGTTCTCCGCGGACCGGGAGCCCGTGCTGCGGGTCCGCCCCGGTACCGGCGAGACCATCGGCTTCGAGACCACCGACGCCGTCTACGCCGAACTCGACCAGCACCACGACATGGCGCAGCTGCAGGCCCCGATCAACCCGGTGACCGGTCCGGTGTTCGTCGAGGGGGCAGAACCCGGCGACACCCTCGTGGTGACCATCCACGCCATCGAGCTGACCACGCACGGGTGGTCGGTGTCCCTGCCCGGCTCCGGAGCCCTGCAGCACGTGATGGGCGACCGGGTCTTCGCCCGCCGCTGCCCGATCTCGGACGGCACGGTGCAGGTGTCCGACCGGCACCGGTTCCCCGTCCGGCCGATGATCGGGTGCATCGGGACGGCCCCGGCCGAGGGTGAGAACTCGACGATCATGCCGGCCTACCCGGAGGGCGGCAACATGGACGTCACCGAGGCCCGCCCCGGCTCGACCGTTTCCCTGCCCGTCCGGGTCCCCGGTGCGCTGCTGTCGATCGGCGACATCCACGCGCTCATGGCCGAGGGCGAGTCGTCGTTCGTCGCCATCGAGGCCCAGGGCACCGCGATCGTCTCCGTCGACCTGGTCAAGGGCGGCCCGGTGCTCCGCGCACCCCGCATCGAGACCGCCGACGACTGGCTGTTCGTCGGCCTCGGCGACCCCGTGCAGGAGAGCGTCCGGCGCGGGTACGAGGACGCCTTCGCGTTCCTCGTCGACGAGCACGGCTGGAGTGCCGAGGACGCCTACGCGGTGCTGAGCGCGGTCGGTGACTCGAAGCTCGGCGGGCCGACCGGCTCCACCGCCCCGGACCCGTTGCACCCCTTCGCGGCCGTCGGCGCGGTCACCCTGCACCGGGTGCCGAAGTCAGTGCTGTGAGGGTTCGCCGATGCTGACGAGCCCTTCGTGAGCAGGGATGGTCGGGTGCCGAACGGTGACCCGACCATCCCTGCGCACGAAGCGCACGACGCTCGCTCCGCCCGCCGGGAACCTGCACAGGAGTGTGCACGATGATGGGCGCATGCACGAGACCATCCGCTACGTCGCGATCGGCGACAGCTTCTCGGAGGGGATCGGCGACGCCGGTCCCGCTCCGCTCCCCGGCTGGACCGGACGACTCGCGAGCGCGATGGCGGCTGCGTCGGACGCCGACGTCTCGTACGCCAACCTCGCGGTGCGCGGACGGCTGCTCGCCGGGGTCCTCGACGGGCAGCTCGACGCGGCGCTCGACCTCGACCCGGCCCCGACGCTCATCACGTTCTGCGCCGGCGGGAACGACCTGCTCCGCCCCCGCTTCGACGTCGACGCCCTCGTCCGCCTGGTCGAGTCCGCCGTCGACCGGGTCGAGGCGCGCGGCGCGCGGATGGCACTGCTCAGCCCTGCCGACCCGAGCGCGCGGCTGCCCCTCGGGTCGCTCATCAACCGTCGCGGTGACGCCTGGGCCGGAGCGCTCGGCGAGTTGGCCCAGCGCCGCGGCCTGCCGTTCGTCGACGTGTCCCGCGACCCGCACCTGCGCCGTGCGGAGTTCTGGTCCGAGGACCGCCTGCACATGAACGCGACCGGGCACCAGCGTGTCGCCGACCTGGCGCTGCACGCCATCCTGGACGGCCCGGCGGCCGCCGACCCCGCGTCCGTGCACGCCGGTCGCACCGGCTTCCGGGCCGAGGCCCGCTACTACCGCGAGTACGTCCTGCCGTGGGTCGGGCGGCGGGTCACCCGGCGCTCGTCCGGCGACGGCCGGTCAGCGACCTACCCGGCGTGGACGCCGGTCGCGTAGACCCGCGTCGTCCCACCGGTCAGGGCGTGGGCGAACTCGTCGCCCGTCGCCACGAAGCCGCCCGCCTCGTACAGCCGCACCGCCCGGTCGTTGTCGCCGAGCACGTGCAGCACCACGCGGGGGTGCCCGGCGGCCCGGGCGTCGTGCACCGCCTCGGACAGCAGCGACCGTCCGACGCCGCGGGCCTGCACGCCGGGGCGCACCGCGAGCAACGACAGGTAGGCGGCGTCCGCCGGGTCCGTCGACCGACCGGTGCCCGGTGCCGTGACGAGCACGAAGCCGTCCACCGCGCCGTCCGGGCCTGCAGCCACCAGCCAGGCGACGTGCTCCGCCGAGAACTTCTGCCGCGCGCGCTCCCGCACAGCCGGGTCCTCGGCGGCACCGTCACGGGCAGCCACTGCCGCAGCCCACAGGTCGATGCAGGTGTCGGTCTCGTCCGGGGTCGCAGGACGCACGACCACGGACGACTCGATCACCCGATCAGCCTACGACCGCCCGGCTCCCGATCCTGAACGACGCCCCACGGTGCTCGTCGGGCAGCCGGTCCCCGCGGCCGTGCAGCTTCTGGCGGAGCGACCCCGGCTCGTACTCCTCGGGGTAGGCCCCTCGGGCACGGAGCTCCGGGATCACGAACTCGATGACGTCCTCCCACGTGCCCGGGGTCACCGCGTACGCCAGGTTGAAGCCGTCGACGTCGGTCAGCTCCTGGATCTCCTGCAGCCGGTCGGCGATGGTCGCTCCCCCGCCGACCGCCACCGGGCCGAGGCCGCCGATCGCGGTCTGCCGCGCCAGGTCACGGATCGTCCACTTCGACCCGTCCTCCCCGGTCGCCGCCGCGATGTTCGCCGCCGCCGACTGGATCGCGTTCGACTCGACGTCGCCGAGGGGCTGGTCCGGGTCCCACTGCGACAGGTCGACGCCCATCCAGCCGGAGTTGAGCACCAGCGCACCGAGCTCCGACGCGTACGACAGGTAGTCCTCGTACTTCGCCTGGGCCAGCTCGTCGGTGGCGTCCGTGATCACGGTGAGCAACGTGTACACGCGAGCGGCGTACCGGTCGCGACCAGCTGCCTCCAGGGCGTCGCGGACCTTCGCGACGGTCGACGCGAGCTGCTCCACGGTCGGCGCGCCCACGAAGACCGCTTCCGCGTTCTCCGCCGCGAAGCGGATGCCGCGCGGCGACGCGCCCGCCTGGTAGATGACGGGCGTGCGCTGCACCGACGGCTCGGACAGGTGGATGCCCGGCACGTCGAAGTGCGTGCCGTGGTGCTCGATCGGGTGCACCTTCGCCGGGTCCGTGAAGACCCCGGCTTCCCGGTCAGCGACGACGGCGTCGTCCTCCCACGAGCCCTCCCACAGCTTGTAGAGGACCTCGAGGTACTCGTCCGCCACGTCGTACCGATCGTCGTGCGACAGCTGGTCGGTCTGGCCCATGTTCCGCGCGGCACTCGGCAGGTACCCGGTGACGACGTTCCAGCCGACCCGGCCCTTGGTCAGGTGGTCGAGCGTCGACATGCGTCGGGCGAACGGGTACGGGTGCTCGTAGGCGGTGCCCGCCGTGATGCCGAAGCCCAGGTGCTCGGTCACCGACGCCATGGCCGACACGAGCAGGATCGGGTCGTTCACGGGCACCTGCGACCCGGTGCGGAGCGCGGCCTCGTTCGAGCCGCCGTACACGTCGTAGGTGCCCAGGACGTCGGCGATGAAGATGCCGTCGAACGCCCCGCGCTCGAGCGTCTTCGCCAGGTCCGTCCAGTAGGTCAGGTCGCGGTAGTCCCGCGACCGGTCGCGGGGGTGCCGCCACAGTCCGGAGGACTGGTGCGCGACGCAGTTCATGTCGAACGCGTTGAAGCGGATCTGCCGGTGCTCGCTGCTGGTGGTCACGGATCGTGACGCTACGTCGGACACCTGCGACCGTCACGCATCGTGACGAAGCGTGACGGTCGGCTCCGGCACCGGCCTGGAGGCTCGCCCCGCGTCCGCCACGCCACCCCGCGCCGGGCGCGTGGCCGGTTCCCGGGCTCAGGCGCGGTCGTGGAGCGTGACGTGGTACCCGTCGGGGTCGGCGAACGTGAACGTCCGGCCGAAGGGACCGTCGATCGGCGCCGAGACGATGCGGTGCCCGTCGGCGACCAGCGCGTCGTGGATCGCCTGCACGTCCGTCGCGTGCAGCCAGATCGCGGCGCCGATGCCGGGCTGCGCCACCGCGTCGAGGTCCGTGCCGGGCACCAGGTCGCGCAGGGCGAAGGCGATCGGGGTGGTCTCGAACACGACGGCGTGCGGCGGACCGGCCTGCGAGCGGACGAGGCCGAGGTACCGCTCGTAGAACGCCTGCGAGGCATCGAGGTCGCGGGTCTGCAGGGAGATGAAGTCGGGGCCGGTGACGGGCATGTGGTGCTCCTTCGGTTTGTGTCAGTCTTCTGACACCGAGCAATCTATGTCAGACTACTGACATGCGTCAAGACGACACCGGCATCCACCTCGAGACGTCGATCGGCTACCTGCTCAAGGAGACCGCGAGCGCCCTCCGCACGTCGATGGAGGCCGTGCTGCGTCCGCTCGGCATGACGGTGACGCACTACTCCTGCCTGGAGTTGCTCGCACAGCGCCCCGGCCTGTCGAACTCCGAACTCGCGCGGGGCACCTTCGTCACCCGGCAGTCGATGAACGTCCTGCTGCAGACCCTGGAGCGGGACGGCTTCGTCACCCGCGCCACCGAGCCGTCGGTCGGCAAGGCGCTCCCCACGCAGCTGACCGACAGCGGGCGGCAGAGCCTGGCGCAGGCGAGCGCGGCGATCCGCGGAGTCGAGCAGCGGATGCTCGCCGATCTGACCGAGGACCAGCAGACCGCGGCCCGTCAGATCCTGCGGAGCATGGTGACGTCGCTCCGCAGTCAGGCCACGTAGCGCACCGACGCGGCACCCTTCGGCGCGTACCGTTCGTCGAAGTCTCGCTCGTTGGGGATCCACACGTCCCGCCAGAGCGCATCATGCCTGCGCCCGAGCGCGCGGTCGCGCGCCATGCCCCGACGTGCCGCCGTGTCGAGGTCGACGTCACACCAGATGCTGAGGTCGAGGTGAGGAGATGTGTCGGGATGGAAGAGCCCGATCAGGTCGACGATCAGCACATCCGTCCGCGGCAGCGGCTCAGCGGGGCCGAGGGCTCGAACCGACCAATCGAACCGCTGGAACGTGCTCGCCCGACCGGCCCGGTGCGGTTCGAGCACCGACGAGACCAGACGGGGACGATCGACGCCGTCCCAGTCGACGGAGCGCTGATGGGACCGAACGGGGTCGAGGAAGTCGTCGCCTCGGACACGGGCCGCGCCGGGGATCTCCCCGACGAGCGTGCGCGTCAGCGTGGACTTGCCGGATCCGCAGTACCCGGAGACACCGACGACGATCGGTGCACGAGCCGAGGCACGGCGGGACGCGACGAGCTCGATGACGCCGCTGCGGTCCATCGGGCAAGCGTACGAGGTCGATGACGGTGCGCCGGTGTTCGTAGGCTGAGCGGATGGACGTCGCGCTGCGGGACAGCACCACCGAGGACCTCGAGTGGCTCGTCGAGCTCCGGGCCGTGGTGCTGCGCGACGACCTGACCCGGCTCGGGGTGTTCGACGAGATGCGCGTCCGGCAGCGCCTCCGCGACGCGTTCCGACCACAGCTGACCCGCATCGTCGTGGTCGACGGCCGCGACGTCGGATCGATCACCGTGCGGGTCGAGGACGACGTCCGCTGGGTCGAGCACTTCTACCTCGCGCCCGACGTCCAAGGCCGTGGAGTCGGTTCGACCGTGCTGCGCGCCGTCCTCGACGAGCCCCACGACGGTCCGACGCGGCTCAACGTGCTGGTGGGCAGCCCTGCTCGCCGACTCTACGAACGCCACGGGTTCGTGCTCGACACCGATGACGGCGTCGACGTGTTCATGACGCTGCGGGCCGCCGATCGAGCACCCCACGGAGCGCACTGAGCTGCTCGTCGACGATGTCGGCCATCCGGCGCTCGGCCGGTCCGGTGACCCAGGCCTCGAGGGCCAGGTGGAACAGCATCACGGTCGTCTCGGCGATCACCGCCGCCTCGGACGGATCGAGCCCGCGGTGGACGAAGGCGTCGCGTACCGCGTCCGTCAGGTCGGCCCGCTTCCGGGCGTCGCGCTCCCGGAGCGAGGACTCGGACAGCACCAGCCGCCGCACCGCGCCGACCTGGCCGTGACGCCCCTCGAATCGCTCGTCGGCGACGGTGCGGAGGCCGTGCACGACGATGTCGAGCGGGTCGATCCCGGCCGGCGCGACCTCGATGGCGGCACGGGCGAGGTCGGGGATCTCGTCACCGGCGAAGATCACCTCGCGCTTGTCGGCGAAGTACCGGAAGAAGGTGCGGGTCGTCAGGCCGGCCCGTGCGGTGATCTGCGGCACGGTCGTCGCCTGGTAGCCCCGCTCGGCGAAGAGCTCGAACGCCGCTCGCTCGAGTCGCCCTCGGGCATCCGGAGACCAACGCATGTGTCCACAGTAGTGGTGATGACACGTCGTGTCATGGTTGTATGGCGATGACACTTCGTGTCATGACCCACTTCGAGCAAGAGATCGGGACACCATGCCGTCATCGGGCAACGCAGCACTCTGGACCACGTCCGCCGGGCGGTTCGCCGTCGGGCCCGCACCGGTCCCCGAGCCCGGCCCCGGCGAGCTCGTCGTCCGCGCCGAGGCGGCCGCCGTCAACCCGGTCGACGCCGTCGGCGGGCTCTTCCGGCACCTGGTGTTCCCGAAGCTGCGGTTCCCCGCGATCCTCGGGTCCGACGTCGCCGGCACCGTCGTCGCGATCGGCCCGGACGTCGAGCGGTTCCGCGTGGGCGACCGGGTCGTCGGGCACGCCGCGGGGCAGGAGCAGCACCGGAACAGTGCCGCCGAGGGCGCCTTCCAGCACCAGGTCCTGCTGCTCGGCCGTGTGACGACCCCGGTTCCCGACGACCTGTCCGCCGAGCAGGCGGCGGTCCTGCCGCTCGCCGTCTCGACCGCAGCGGCCGGTCTCTTCGAACCGGACCAGCTGGCGCTGTCGTTCCCGACCGCCGACACGTCCGAGCGCCCCGGCGTCGTCCTGGTGTGGGGCGCGTCCACGAGCGTCGGCGCCAACGCCGTCCAGCTCGCCCGGGCCGCCGGGTACGCCGTGATCGGTACCGCATCGCCGAAGAACCACGCGTTCGTGCAGGACCTCGGGGCCGAGGCCGTGTTCGACTACCGCGACAACGGTGCCGCCCGCCGCATCCTCGAGGCACTCGCCGACCGCGAGCTCGCCGGCACCCTCGCCTTCGGGCAGGGCTCGCTGACCCGCACGCTCCCGATCGTCCGGGCAGCCACCGGCTCCGGCCGACTCGCATCGGCGTACCCGACGCCGGTGACGACGATCCGTGCACGCCTCGAGCGCCGACACGGGGTCCACGTCACCGCGATCTGGGGCGGCCGCCCGACGGAGTCCGAGGTCGGCCCCGCGATCTACCGCGACTTCCTGCCCGAGGCGCTCCGCACCGGTCGGTACCGCGCCACCCCGACCGCATCCGTCGTCGGATCGGGACTCGCCGCGATCCCGGACGCCCTCGCCGAGCTCCGCGCGGGTGTCTCTGCCCGGAAGCTCGTCGTCACGCTCCCCTGAGCCGGTAGCGTCAGCGACGTGACCGATGCCCACGAGCAAGACGACGAGACGTTCGAGATCACGATGTCGGGCGGTGGCACGCCGCGGGGGCACCTGCAGGACCCGAGCGCCGTCACGTTGCACCTGGACCCGCGGCTCATCGGCGACACCGCCAGGGGCAAGGAGATGTTCGCACTGGCGATCGACCAGCAGCACACCGCTCTGTCCGACTACACCACCGCCATCGAGGCCGCCGACGGTGACGTGACCGCTCCGGCGGTGCAGGACGCCGCCACCGCGCTGCACCAGGCGCTCCAGTTCCTGCCGATCGCCCACACCGTCTACACGGGTGTCGGCTTCCCCACGGGCCGCGTCGGGGACGGCTCCCGCCCGACCTCGCTGCGACCGGAGCGCGGCGAGCGCGGCCTCGGCGTCCACCCCGACATGCTCACGGCGATCCACGGGGATGCATCGCAGCGCTGGGAGCTCGCCTGCGAAGAGGACCTCCCCCTCGCCGTCGAGATCACCCTGGCGACCGATCCGGACGAGAACGTGCGGTCCGCATTCCTCATGGGGACGAGGTCACGAACCGTCGTCCTGCTCATGGAACAGCGAGAGACCGACCCGGAGATGCTCGAACAGCTCGCGCAGCAGGGCTACGCGAGCCCCGAACGGAAGTTCCCCGTGCCGCTCGCCGACCTCGTTCTCCGAGAGCTGGACGGCCTCTACGAGCTCCTCGGTCTCGACGACGACGCCGTCGCGCTCGCGAAGTCCCGCTGGGCACGGGCGCAGGATCGGAACGAGCGCATCAGCGTCGCTGACGCGCTGCGCGAGATCGGAGTCATCAGCTGATCCGCTTGGCGTACCAGCGGTCCGAGTACGGATCATCGTTGAACGGTGCCACCCGAACGAAGCCGAGCCGTTCGTAGAGCGCACAGGCCTCGGCGAGCTCGGCCCGCGTGTCCAGCCGCAGCGACGTGAGCCCGCGAGCTCGGCAGACCTCCTCGACGTGGCGCAGGAGCGCCGAACCGACGCCTCGGCCGCGGTGCTCCGGCAGCGTGAACACCTTGGTCAGCTCGCCGACGGCACCGACGAAGCGCACGCCGGCGCAGGCGACAGCGGCTTCCGCGTCACTCGCGACGACGAACACCCCGGAGTCACCCTGCAGGTCGTCGTACGGCTCCTCGTCGAGCGCGCGGTCGACCTCGGCCGGCGTCGCCGCCCGCCCGTACCACCGCGACGCGACCTCCGTCAGGTAGGCCCGCACGATCGCGTCGGCCCGGCCTGCGCCAGGTTGCTCCGTCTCGATGGTCATCGCTTCCCTTGCGTGGCCGCAGCCGGGTCAGCGGGAAGCGGTCGCCTCGCGCGCGGCGGCTTCCGCCGCGACCCAGGCGAGCATGCCGCACTTGACGCGCATGACGAACTTGGAGACGCCGTGGAAGGCGACGAGGTCCTCGAGGACGTCCTCGTCGGGCTCACCGACACCGCGCGAGCGCATCATGGTGCGGAACTCCTCGGTCAGTGCGAGGAACTCGGGCACCGTGCGGCCGACGGCCATGTCGGTGAGGACGGATGCCGAGGCCATCGAGATCGAGCAGCCGTCGCCCTGCCACGCGAGCCCGGCGATGCGGTCGGTGCCGGGTTCGAGCCGCAGGCTGACCGTGATCTCGTCGCCGCACGTGGGGTTCCGCTCGAAGTGCGAGGCATCCGCGTCGGGCATCGCGCCGTCGCCGTGCCGCGCTTTCGCGTGGTCGAGGATGACCTGCTGGTACAGGCTGTCGAGGGCGTTCACGCGGACGCTCCGAAGTAGTCGCGGACCTCGGCGACGGCTGCGAGGAACCGGTCGACGTCGTGGTCGGTCGTGTACACGTAGGTGCTCGCCCGGCTCGTGGCGACGAGTCCGAGGCGGCGGTGCAGGGGCTGGGCGCAGTGGTGACCGGAACGCACGGCGATGCCCTGCGCGTCGAGGTACTGCGAGACGTCGTGCGCGTGCACGCCGTCGACGTCGAACGCGACCAGGCCGGAGCGCGGGACGCCGGCGGGCGGGCCGACCACGCGGATGCCGGGCACAGCGGCGAGACCGTCGAGCATCCGGCGGGCGAGGTGCTCCTCGTGGGCGCGGACGCGTTCCATGCCGATGCCCCGCAGGTAGCGGACGGCCTCGGCGAGGGCGACCGCCTGGGAGACGGGCTGCGTGCCGGCCTCGAACCGCTCGGGTGCCGGCATGAACTCGGAGCCCTCCATCGTCACGGTGGTGATCATCGAGCCACCGGTGCGGAACGGCGGCAGGGCGTCGAGCAGCTCGGCACGGCCCCAGAGCACGCCGATGCCGTTCGGACCGAGCATCTTGTGCCCGGAGAACGCGGCGAAGTCGACCCCGAGCTGCTGCACGTCGAGGGGACGGTGCGGTGCGGACTGGCAGGCGTCGAGCACGACGAGGGCGCCGCGGGCGTGGGCGAGACCGACGACCTGCTCGACGGGGGCGATCATCCCGGTGACGTTCGAGACGTGCGAGAACGCGACGACCTTCGTGCGGTCGGTGATCAGGGCCGCGGCGTCGTCGGCGGTCCAGGTGCCGTCGTCGGCGACCGGGATCCAGCGCAGGGTGGCACCGGTCAGCGCGGCGAGCTCCTGCCACGGCACGAGGTTGGCGTGGTGTTCGGCCTCGGTCACGAGGATCTCGTCACCGGCGCCCAGGCGGAAGCGCTCGGCATCGGCACCGCCGCGGCCACGGCTGGCGTTGGCCATGCCGTAGGCGACGAGGTTGAGGGCATCGGTGGCGTTCGCGGTCCACACCACCTCGGTCGGGGCGGCGGCTCCGATGAAGCCGGCGACGGTGGCGCGGGCGTCCTCGTAGGCGTCGGTGCTGAGCGCCGCGAGCGTGTGGGCCCCGCGGTGGACGGCGGCGTTGTCGTGTTCGAGGAACCGGCGCTCGGCATCGAGGACCTGGCGGGGGCGTTCAGCCGTCGCCCCGGAGTCCAGGTACGCCAACGGCTGCCCGTTCACGTCCTGCGCGAGGATCGGGAAGTCCCGCTTGATCGCCTCGACCTCGGCCTCGGTGAGCGGCTGGTTCGGCGCCACGACTGTCACGTCTCGTCCTCCTGGTGCTGCTGTCCGGAGCAACCCGTCCATGGTGTCCGTTGTTCCCGACCACGTCCAGTCGGCACGGCGACGGCCCAGGACCACGCCGGGTCCTGGGCCGTGCACGTTGCTCGCTACTCGTTGCCGATCTTCTTGTCCGCAGCGTCGCGGGCACCGTCGATCTTGTCGTCGTACTTGCCGCCCGTGGCCTTCTTGACCGCGTCGGCCACGCCGCCGAGCACCTTGTCGCTGACGCCCTCGGCCTTCTCGCTCTTCAGGGCGTCCTGGACCTTGCCGTCCTGCAGGAACTCCTGGGCCTTCTTCGTGATGTCGTCGAACCCCGCCATCGGCTGCTCCTCGTCTCGGTGCGGAGCCCGTCGCTCCGTCCTGGCGCCGACAGTAGGCCGCCGGGCAGCCGTCCGTACCGGAACGCTCGGGGTCTTCACACCATCTGGGCGCTGCGACGGCGGGCGAGCACGTACCCGACGGCGACCGCGCCGGACACCGCGAGCAACGAGGGCACGAGGATGTCGGTGCCCTGCTGGGTGAACTCGACGACGAGCACGAGGGCGGTGAACGGCGCCCGCATGGTCGTGGCGAGGAAGGCCGCCGCACCGACGAAGGCGAAGGCCGCCAGGCTCGGACCGTCGGCCGGCCACAGCAGCAGCCACGCACCGCCCAGGCCACCGCCGATCGCCGAACCGATGGCGATCGACGGGGTCAGCGTGCCACCGACCGCACCGGCCCCGATGGTGGCCGAGGTGGTCACGGTCCGCAGGACACCGAGCAGCAGCAGGAGCACGATCGGCGAGAGGCCGGCGAACGAGGCGTCGTCCAGCGTGGTGTTCATCGCGACGAGGCCGAGCGCCCGACCGTTGCCGAGGATCTCCGGGAACGGGATCGCGATGAGCCCGACCATCGCGAAGACCACCGGCAGCACGACGAGCAGGTGCCAGCCCTTCGGGGCGATGCCCTGCAGCCGGTTGGTCAGCTTGACGAACCCGACCCCGGCGAGCCCCAGCACGGGTCCCACCACGACCGCCCAGACGAGCAGCGACGGCGAGAGGTGCATCGCGGGCACGTGGTACAGCACCTCGTCCGGGATCACGAGCCGGGCGGTGATGGCGGCGACCGCACTCGTGGCGAAGGCGGGCAGGGCGGTCGCGAAGCTGATCTCCCCGAGCAGGACCTCGACCGCGAACAGCGCGCCGCCGAGGGGCACGTCGTACACGGCGGCGAGGCCGGCCGCGGCACCGCAGGCGACGAGGATCTTCGTCTCGCGTGCGGTCAGCCCCGCACGACGGGTGACGAGTTGGGCGAGCCAGGCCCCGACCTCACGCGGCGCGACCTCCTTGCCGATGGACGCGCCGAGCCCCACGGCCAGGATCTGGATGCCGGCGTTCGCGAGCGTCGCCAGGGCCGGCATCCGCTTGCCGTCGACGGCCGCGGTGACCGAGACGATCGAGCGCCCCCACCGACGGAGCGCCCACCAGGCGAACCCCGTCAGGACGCCGGCCGCGGTGAGCGCGAGGAACCGGTTCAGCCCGGACGGTGCGTCGGCGGCCTCGAGGTGCCCGCCGAACCCGTACCCGAAGGCGACGAACTGGATGAGCTGGAGCGCGAGCCAGACCGCGATGCCGGCGACGCCGCCGGAGACGCCCACCAGGGCGGTGACGACGGCGAGCTTGAGGGCCCAGACCGGGGTCGCGTGTCCGGAGTGCGGCATGACCGGAAGCCTAACGGGCTGGACGCACCCGATGACGGACGGGGACGGGCCCGCCGGACGCGGGACGGGCCTCCAG